>JAUSPL010000567.1 GCA_030656535.1 Gemmobacter sp. | reverse complement strand
GGGTGCACGTCCAACCGGGAACGCGAACGCGCGCTGGAAGATCTTACAGCCGAAGAACTTTTCGTTCTGGGCGAAGAAGAGCTGGAACGCCGTCCCCGCCGCGAAGAGGCGGCAAAGTATTTCTCCGAGGTCGAGCGGCTTTACCCTTATTCGGAATGGGCTAAGCGCGCCCTGATCATGCAGGCGTTCGCGCTGCACAAGCGCAAGGCCTATGAAGAAGCGCGGGGTGCTGCGCAGCGGTATCTGGATCTCTATCCCGGCGATGAGGATGCGGCTTATGCGTCCTATCTGCTGGCGATTTCCTATTACGATCAGATTGACGAAATCGGTCGCGATCAGGGCCTGACCTTTCAGGCGTTGCAGGCGCTGCGGGTCGTGATCGAAACCTATCCGGACAGCGAATATGCCCGGTCGGCTATTCTTAAATTTGATCTGGCCTTCGACCATCTGGCGGCGAAGGAAATGGAGATCGGGCGCTATTATCTGAAACGTGGTCATTACACGTCGTCGATCAATCGGTTCCGGGTGGTCGTGGAACAGTTCCAGACCACAACCCACACAGCCGAGGCGCTGCACAGGCTGGTCGAGGCCTATCTTGCGTTGGGTCTGACGGATGAGGCACAGACGGCGGGCGCTATCCTTGGCTACAACTATCAGTCGTCGCCCTTCTACCAGGAAAGCTTCAAGCTGTTGACCGGGCGCGGGTTGGTGGCAGAGCCAAAAGGATCAGGCTGGCTGCGGACTGTGTATCGCCAGATGATCCGGGGCGAATGGATCTGAGGCCGCAGGCGGCGGTGCGCCTGAAGGTGAACCCTGCGATTGCGGCAAAGGCTTCGCCACGGGGCGCACGCCGGTGTGAACCCCGGCCTTGCGCGCTGTTTTCCCCTTTGGCCGCGATGGAATCCCGCTGATGCTGCGTACGCTGACCATCCGAGACATGTTGCTGATCGACCGTCTGGAACTGGACTTCCAGCTTGGCTTGAATGTGCTGACCGGGGAAACCGGCGCGGGAAAGTCGATCTTGCTGGATTGCCTGGGCTTTGTGCTGGGCTGGCGCGGACGGGCGGATTTGACGCGGACGGGGGCTGCCTTGGGCGAGGTGGTGGCGGTGTTCGACCTGTTCCCCGGCCATCCCGCACAGGCGGTTCTGGAAGAGGCTGGTTTCGAGGCGGGCGAGGAACTTATCTTGCGCCGTACCGTCACGGCAGATGGGCGCAAATCGGCATGGGTCAATGACCGGCGGGTGACCGGGGATGCCTTGCGCGCCCTGTCGGATGCGCTGGTGGAATTGCATGGCCAGCACGATGATCGGGGGCTGTTGAACCCGCGCGGGCATCGGGCGTTGTTGGATGTCTATGCCGGGTCGTCGGACCTGTTGGCGGCTGCACGCACCGCTTGGGCAGGGGTTTCAGCGGCAAGGCGCGCCGAGGCCGAGGCGCAGGCGCGCCTTGCCGCGGCTGGGGCGGAAGAGGAATTCTTGCGTCACGCCGTCGCAGAACTGGACAAACTTGACCCACAGCCGGGCGAAGACGCGGCGTTGGATGCCCGGCGCCGGTTGATGCAGGGCGCGGCGCGGATCCGCGACGACATCGCCAAAGCGCATCAGGCCTTGTCTGAACAGGGCGCCGAGGGCTTGATGGGGGACGCCGTGCGCTGGCTGGAAGGCGCCTCGGACCGGGCCGAAGGAAGGCTGGAGGCCCCCTTGGCGGCCCTAAGCCGCGCTTTGGTCGAGTTGGGCGAAGCGCAGTCCGGGGTCGAACGGTGCCTGGAAGCGCTTGAATTCGACCCGCTGGAACTGGAACGCGCCGAAGAGCGGCTGTTTGCGATCCGTGCGCTTGCGCGGAAATACGGTGTCTTGCCTGATGATCTGGGCGGCCATGCCGATCAGTTGCGGGGGCGGTTGGCCGCGCTTGACGGTGGCGCACGCAACCTGGCGGCCTTGGCTGCGACGGTGGTCGAGGCAGAGGCGCGGCACCGCAGCGCCGCTGACGCGCTCAGTGCGCTGCGCCGGTCGGCCGCCGTCAGGCTTGATGTTGCAATGGCGGGCGAACTTGCGCCGTTGAAGATGGAGCGGGCGGTCTTTTCGACCGACGTTTCGGCCTCGGACCCGGGACCTGACGGTCAGGACGCAGTTGCGTTTACCGTGGCAACCAACCCCGGCGCGCCTGCAGGGGCGTTGAACCGCATTGCATCGGGCGGCGAGCTGTCGCGGTTCTTGCTGGCGCTGAAGGTCTGCTTGACCACCGGCACGCCGGGGCTGACGCTGATCTTCGATGAAATCGACCGCGGAGTCGGCGGGGCGACGGCGGATGCGGTGGGGCGACGGTTGCGGGCATTGGCGTCTGGTGCGCAGGTCCTGGTCGTGACGCACAGTCCGCAGGTGGCCGCCTTGGGCGCGCATCACTGGCGGGTCGAAAAGCGCGTGGTGGCCGAGGTCACAACGTCGACCGTGGTGGCGCTGGATAGTGGCGCGCGGATAGACGAGGTCGCGCGGATGATCTCCGGCGATCGAATCACCGATGCGGCGCGTGCCGCCGCGCGCGAGTTGCTGGGCGTCTGACCTAGGGGTCGGTCTGTGGTCCACATCAGGCGCAGCCCCCAAAACGGCATGTCAGGCGATCAACGCTGTCCGGGGTTGGCTGACGATCCGGCTACGCTCCAAACGAATATCTTTGCAGAGGCGGGATTTGATCGTCTGGGGGCTGGGATTACCATGGGTCCGGCGTTGACACCTTTGTGGTGCCCGCAGGTTCACGGCGCAACAGGATGCTTGCCAAACGGCCTGAAACCGGCAAGTCTTGTCAGTATACAAACAAGTTCCGGCCCTGACCGGGCGTGATCACCTGACTGGAGGATCCGGCTTTGGCGGCAGAGGTAAAAGACGGTCCTGCGCAGGGTCGCATCGTGATTCGCAACATCGGCATGGTTTTGTCGGGCGATCTGGCAAGGCCGGTCTTGAGCGCAGATTGCATCGTGATCGACGACGGGCTGATTTCGGCGGTCGGGCACGAAAGCGCGCTGGAAACCGGCGGGGCCGACAGGGTGATCGACGCGGGCGGCAGTCCGGTCTGTCCCGGGCTGATCGACAGCCATTGCCATCCGGTCTTTGGCGACTGGACGCCCCGGCAAAACCAGCTTGGCTGGATCGAGATGGGC
>JAUSPL010000566.1 GCA_030656535.1 Gemmobacter sp. | reverse complement strand
GGCATCGCGGCGCGACGTGAAGGTCGCGATGGTGGTTTCGGTCTGGCGCTGCGATGCGACGATATCGTCCAGCCTTTTTTCCACGCTGGGCCTGACGGCTGCAGCGGCAGCGGCCTGCTGTTGCTGGATATAGGCCTGGCGCATCGCTTCGACCGCAACCTGCAACCGCTGTGCCTCGTCGCGCAGCGCACGGATGGTGCGGGCCGTCACCGCAGCAACCCAGATCAGCGCAATCGGCAAGAACACCACGAACAACGTCAGCATCAGGCCATAGCGCGACGCCTGGTCCGACCCTGCCGGACTGACATCTTCCGAAAAGGTGAAATACGCCACCACGGCACCCAACCACAACAAGCTGAGCAACCCGGCGAAAACCTCTGTCGCTGTCACGCGCGTGGCTTCTCCACGGCGTTGATAGGCCCCAAGCACGAGCGGTCGGTCAGGTTTCTGGTCTGGCATCGCAAGCGGCTCCTGTCGGGCCACGGGCCGGGGGACGTTATTCGTAGCGGACCGAGACAACCTCATAGCTGCGGTCCCCACCGGGGGTCCGCACCTCTACACTGTCGCCAGCGTCCTTGCCGATCAAAGCACGCGCCAACGGGGACTTGATGTTCAAAAGACCGCGTTCGATATCGGCCTCTGGCTCACCAACGATCTGATAGTGCAGTTCTTTGTCGGTTTCTTCATCGACAATGACAATGCGCGCGCCGAACTTGATCGTGCCAGACAGCCTTGCGGTGTCGATCACCTCGGCCCGGCTGATCACTGATTCGAGTTCCTTTATCCGGCCCTCGATAAAGCTCTGCTTTTCGCGGGCGGCGTGGTACTCGGCATTTTCCGACAGATCGCCATGCTCGCGGGCCTCTGCGATCGCACGGATCACAGCGGGGCGTTCAACAGACTTCAACTGCCGCAATTCTTCATCCAACGCGGTGAAGCCCGCACGAGTGAGAGGGATTTTTTCCATTGGCGCCATCCGCAAAAGCCAGCGCCGGGCCCCGCTGACGCGGGACACGGCGCTATACATCCGTTCAGTTCCTGTACCTGACCCTAGGCGCGCGATGATTGCAAGCGGATTGAGCGAACTTGCGCGCGCATCCGCCACGCAATGATGTTGCGTCACGATTGACCCCGGGGCAACGCTTGGTTAGGCAATGTCCCAACACAAGGAACCCACGCGCGAGAGCGCCCGGCACGGAGTCTGACATGACCGACGCAATCGAACGCGAGTCGATGGAGTATGACGTGGTGATCGTTGGCGGCGGACCAGCAGGTTTGTCAGCCGCAATCCGCCTGAAGCAACTGGACCCGGATCTGAATGTCGTCTTGCTGGAAAAGGGGTCCGAAGTCGGCGCACATATCCTGTCGGGCGCAGTTCTTGACCCGTCAGGCCTTGATGCCCTGATTCCGGACTGGCAGCAAAAAGGCGCGCCGATCAAGACCGCGGTGAAAGAAGACAACTTCTACATGCTGGGCGAAGCGGGCCAGATCCGCGTCCCGAACTGGCCGATGCCGCCTTTGATGAACAACCACGGCAACTATATCGTGTCGATGGCCAATGTCTGTCGCTGGATGGCAGAGCAGGCCGAGGCATTGGGGGTCGAGATTTTCCCCGGCATGTCCTGTTCTGCCTTGGTCTACGGAGACAAGGGCGAGGTCAAGGGCGTCATCGCCGGCGAGTTCGGCAAGGAATCCGATGGAACCGCTGGCCCGAACTATGAACCCGGCATGGAGTTGTTGGGAAAATACGTGATGCTTGCCGAAGGCGTGCGCGGGTCGCTGTCGAAAGAAGTGATCGCCAAGTTTGACTTGTCGAAGGGCAAAGAGCCGCAGAAATTCGGCCTTGGCATGAAGGAAATCTGGGAAATCGACCCGGAAAAGCATCGCGAAGGGACTGTGACCCACACGATGGGCTGGCCCTTGGGCGGCAACGCCGGTGGCGGGTCTTTCATCTACCACGCAGAAAACAATCAGGTGTTTGTCGGCTTTGTGGTTCACCTGAATTACCGCAACCCGCATCTGTATCCCTACATGGAATTCCAGCGGTTCAAGCATCATCCGATGGTGGCGGACCTGTTGAAGGGTGGCAAACGTGTGGCCTATGGCGCGCGTGCGATCACTGAAGGCGGCTGGCAATCGATGCCCAAGATGGTGGCACCCGGGGTCGCCCTGCTTGGCTGCTCGGTCGGCATGGTCAACGTGCCGCGCATCAAAGGCAACCATAACGCGATGCTGTCGGGCAAGGCCGCTGCCGAAGCCGCGCATGCCGCGATCAAGGCCGGTCGCACGGGGGACGAACTGACGGCCTATGAAGCCGACGTCCGTGGTGGCGCGATCGGCAAGGATCTGAAAAAAGTCCGCAATGTCAAACCGATGTGGTCCAAGTTCGGTCTGGTGGCGTCGCTGATGGGCGGCGGCATCGACATGTGGACCAACACGCTGGGTTTCAGCCTGTTCGGCACCCTGTCCCACGGCAAAACCGACGCTGCGGCCACCGGCCTCGCCGCTGACTTCAAGCCGATCGAGTATCCCAGACCCGATGGTGTCTTGTCGTTTGACCGCCTGACCAACGTGGCCTTCAGCTTTACAAACCACGAAGAAAGCCAGCCGGCGCACCTGACGCTCAAGGACCCGAGCGTCCCGATCTCTGTCAACTTGCCCAAGTACGACGAACCGGCGCAGCGTTATTGCCCGGCAGGTGTCTATGAGGTTGTACGCGAACAGGGCAAAGACCCGCGTTTCGTGATCAACTTTCAGAACTGCGTGCATTGCAAGACCTGTGACATCAAGGACCCCACGCAAAACATCGTCTGGAAGACCCCTCAGGGCGGCGACGGGCCAAATTACCCCAACATGTGATCCCGCTCTTGGCGTATGGGTACCGGGACGCATTGCCTTGGGCGCCCTGCGGCCCTAGCTTTGGCACAGCCTGATCGGAGACCGGACGTGACAAAGACCCGCCTGAGCCTTGCCCTTGCCCTTGGTTGCGCCCTTGCATCGGGCGCACCCGCGCCTGTGATGGCCGAAGTGTCTGGCCCCTATCTGGCGGCACGGCAGGCAATGCGAATGACTGACTACCGCGCGGCGGCCCCCTACTTCACCAATGCGCTGACCGAAGACCCCGCCAATACCCAACTGATGGAAGGACTGATCAGTGCGCTGATCGGGGCCGGTACGCTGGACCCTGCGGTTCCGGTCGCCCGACGCTATCTGGCGTCCGGGGGGCGCGGTCAGGAAGCCCTGGTCGTATTGCTGACCGATCAACTGAAACGGGGCAATTTCGATCAGGCATTGGCCGATATTCGGTCGGGTCCGGTGGCGTCACCGCTGATTGATGGGCTTGTCATCGCCTGGGCGGAACTCGGGGCGGGCCGCATGGCCGAAGCCCTGGCAGAGTTCGACAAGCTGGGCGCGGAATCAGGGCTCGAGGGCTTTGCGCTTTATCACAAGGCGTTGGCGCTGGCCTCGGCTGGGGATTTCGAATCTGCCGAAGCCATTTTTGCAGATCCAACCAATGCCGTCGGTATGACACGGCGCGGTGCCGTCGCCCACGCCCAGATCCTCAGCCAACTTGAACGCAATGTTGACGCGCTGGCCACGCTGGATGATCTGTTCGGCACCGGCATATCAGACCCGGAGCTTGACGCCCTGCGCGAAGGCCTGCGGGGTACGAGTCCTGTGACGTTTGATGTTGTGCGCAACCCGATCGATGGCTTGGCCGAGGTGTTCTACAGTATTGCCGCTGCGCTGGACGGCGAGGCACCAGATTCGCAGACCCTGGTCTATTCCCGCATCGCTGAACACCTGCGGCCTGACCTGCCCGATGCGGCGCTGCTCTCGGCATCGGTGCTTGAACGGCTTGACCAGCAGGATCTTGCGCTTGAAGCCTATGCCCGCATCGCGAAGACCTCATCTGCCAATCTCGCCGCAGAAACTGGCCGCGCGCAGGCGCTCTATGCTCTGGACCGCAAGGAAGAGGCGGTCGGGGTCCTGAAAAGCCTGACGGAAACTCAGGCCACCTATTTGTCGGTCCATGTCGCCCTTGGCGACATGCTGCGCAGCGAGGAACGCTATGCCGAAGCCGCCGAAGCCTATTCCAGCGCAATCGCGCTGATAGCGACACCGGAAACCCGGCACTGGGGGCTGTATTACTCGCGTGCCATCACTTACGAACGCGCCCAGCAATGGGACAAGGCAGATGCGGATTTCCGCCTTGCCCTGGAGCTTAATCCCGAACAGCCGTCTGTGCTGAACTACCTCGGGTATTCGATGCTGGATCGCAACATCAACCTGTCCGAAGCCTTGGGGATGGTTGAACGCGCTGTCGCCCAGCGGCCTCAGGATGGCTATATCATCGACAGCCTGGCCTGGGGGTATTTCCTGCTGGGACGCTTTGACGATGCCGTAGAGCCGATGGAGCGGGCTTCGCTGCTGATGCCGCTTGATCCCATCGTTACAGACCATTTGGGCGATGTGTACTGGGCTGTCGGGCGGGTCCGCGAGGCCGAGTTCCAGTGGCACCGCGCCCTGTCCTTTGAGCCCGAGGAAAAGGACGCAACCCGCATCCGGCGCAAGCTGGAGGTGGGACTTGACGCAGTTCTGGCCGAAGAGGGCGCGAAACCACTGGCGGATCGCCGGAATGTCGCCCCCTGATCTAAGCGCGCTGGCACCGGCCAAGGTCAACCTGACGCTACATCTGACGGGCTTGCGCGATGATGGCTATCATCTGCTACACAGCTTGGTTGTGTTCGCCGACATGGGCGACAGCCTGACGGTCGCCCCTGATGACAATCTGTGCCTGACCGTAAGCGGCCCCATGGCCAATGGCGTTCCGACCGACGGTCGCAATCTGGTCCTGCGCGCGGCCCGGCGTTTGCGTGACCTGCGGCAGGTTTCAAAAGGCGCGTCGATCCATCTGGAGAAACATCTGCCGCACGGCGCAGGCATCGGTGGCGGATCGTCCGACGCCGCAGCCGCGATCCGCCTGCTGGCACGGCTTTGGTCTGTGCCGCCCCTGACCGCGCCCGAGGCCCTGCCACTGGGCGCTGACCTGCCTGTTTGCCTGTGCGCGCCCGCGCCGACCGTGATGCGCGGTATCGGTGAGGACCTGGTTCCGGCCCCGCCATTGCCACAAGGCTGGCTGGTGTTGGTCAACCCCGGCATCCATGTGCCTACGGCTGAGGTGTTCAAAGACCACGACCGGCTTTTTGGCTTCACCCAACCGTGGATCGAACGCCTCGACAACGACATGCGCCTGACACCCGACCGCTTTGCCCGGTGGCTCAAGTCTCAGCGCAATGATCTGACAAAGGTTGTCCTGGCGGATCACTTCGCCCCAGCGGTCGGCGACATTCTGGCCCGGTTGCAAGGAACAGGAGCGCGGCATGCCGACATGTCAGGGTCGGGCAGCACCTGCTGGGGGTGGTACGACACAATAGCCGACGCCCACACCGCAGCCGCCGCCGTTTCCGCAGACTGCCCGGAATACTGGGTCCGCGCCGCCCGGGTCCTCGACGCCAAGGATACGCTCTGACAGGCTGATGTCGCCCGCGCGGCCCAAGCGAACCGGAACGAGGCCGGCCGTCACACGATCCTTGCCACCACATAATCGGCAAGATCCTCCAACATACCCCGGATTGGGTGCGCAGGAAGAACCGACAGCGAGCCGCGCGCCCGCAGCGACCATGCCAATGCATCAGCCCGCGCAGCCTCCATCGCGCCATGACGCGCCAGGATCGCCTGAGCCTGTTCCAGATCGCCGTCGACCTGCTTGCCTTGCTCAATGGTCCGCACCCAAAAGGCGCGCTCGGCCGCATCCGCCTGCGCCACAGCCTTGATGACTGGCAAGGTCAGCTTGCGTTCGCGAAAATCGTCCCCGATGTTCTTGCCAATACTGTCTGCCGACCCGCCGTAATCCAACAAGTCATCGACAATCTGAAACGATATCCCCAGCGCATCACCATAGTCAGCAAGCGCGCGGACGTGATCCTCGGGCGCGCCCGCGATAACGCCGCCCACCTCGGTCGCGGCGGCAAACAGCGCAGCCGTCTTGCCGCGCACCACCTGTAGGTAGATCGCCTCGGTCGTCGCAAGGTCCTGCGCTGCGGTCAGTTGCAGAACCTCGCCCTCTGCAATCACCGCCGAGGCATTGGCCAGAATGTCCAAGACCCGAAGTGACCCACATTCGGTCATCAACTGGAACGAACGCGCAAACAGGTAGTCCCCGACCAATACCGAGGATTTGTTGTCCCACAACAGGTTGGCTGTGGGTCGCCCCCGCCTGCGTGTGCTTTCGTCAACCACATCGTCATGCAAAAGGGTGGCCGTGTGGATAAACTCGACTGTTGCGGCCAGCTTGACATGTGCATCACCTGCGGCACCGCACAAGCGCGCCGCCGCCAGCGTCAGCATGGGGCGAAGGCGCTTGCCACCCGCCTCAACCAGATGGGCCGTTACTTCAGGGATACGGGGCGCATGTTCTGACGCCATCCGCGCGCGGATCAGCGCATTGACCGCTGCCATATCGTCCGCCAGCGCCGACGCCAGCCGATCATGCGGTTTGTGCATTGTCTCAATCAGCCCCATGCCATGTTCCGTCCGATCTCGACAAGCCCCGTCCTTGCCGGTTAACTCTGTTCCATGAAGGAACTTTTGCGCACAAACGACCCGACCGTGATCGCCTTTGCCCAAGCCCTGTTGCAGGGCGAGGATATAACGGCCTTTCAGATGGACGTCCACATGAGCGTGCTGGAAGGATCGGTTGGCATATTGCCGCGCCGATTGATGGTGGCTGATCAGCACCTGTTTCTGGCCCGCGCGATCATGGCCGACAACGGGATCGAGACCACAGTGTGAAGCAGCCTGCACCAGCGTCCACCATTGGCCTTGCAGACGTTTTCGCAGACGGTCTGACGTTGGACGCATTTCTGGGTGGGCGCTTGCAGATCAGCCAACCGCGACAAGGCTATCGCGCGGCTGCGGACCCGGTCCTGTTAGCTGCCGCTTGCCCGGCACTGCCCGGCCAATCGGTGCTGGAA
>JAUSPL010000564.1 GCA_030656535.1 Gemmobacter sp. | reverse complement strand
CGCATCGGGACCTATATTCCGGTGCCGGGGATCGACGGCACCGCACTTCGGGAGTTCATGACCGAGGCGGCGGCTGGTATCGGGGGCATGTTGAACATGTTCACCGGCGGCGCAATTTCCCGCATGGGGATATTCGCGTTGGGAATCATGCCCTACATCTCGGCCTCGATCATTGTTCAGTTGTTGACCGCGATGGTCCCACAGCTGCAGCAATTGAAGAAAGAGGGCGAACAGGGTCGCAAGAAGATCAACCAGTACACCCGCTTTGGTACCGTATTTCTGGCGACGTTTCAGGCTTGGGGCATTGCAGTCAGCCTGGAAGCCGGGGACCTTGTGACCGACCCGGGGCTTTATTTCCGGCTCGCCTGCGTCGTCACGCTGGTTGGCGGCACCATGTTCCTGATGTGGCTCGGCGAACAGATCACCGCGCGGGGCATCGGCAACGGTATCTCGCTGATCATCTTTGTCGGCATCATTGCCGAGATTCCGGCTGCTTTGGCGCAGTTCTTCAGCCAGGGCCGGTCGGGCGCGATCTCTCCGGTGGTCATTATCGGCGTGTTGGTGATGGTGGTCGTGGTGATTGCCTTTGTGGTGTTCATGGAGCGAGCGTTGCGAAAGATACACATACAGTATCCGCGCAGGCAGGTTGGCATGAAGGTCTATGACGGTGGTTCAAGCCACCTTCCGATCAAGGTGAACCCGGCCGGGGTCATTCCCGCGATCTTTGCGTCCTCGCTGCTGTTGCTTCCGGTGACCATTTCGACCTTCTCGGGCAACCAGACTGGTCCCGTGATGTCGACGATCCTCGCCTATTTCGGCCCGGGACAGCCGCTGTACCTGCTGTTCTTTGCGGTGATGATCGTCTTCTTCAGTTACTTCTACACGGCAAACGTGGCGTTCAAGGTCGATGATGTTGCCGACAACCTGAAGAACCAGACCGGGTTCATACCAGGAATTCGTCCGGGCAAAAAAACTGAAGAATATCTGGAATATGTCGTCAACCGCGTGCTGGTGATCGGTTCCATGTATCTTGTTGCGGTCTGTTTGCTGCCCGAGATCCTGCGAAATGAACTTGCGGTTCCGTTTTACTTTGGCGGCACGTCGGTCTTGATCGTTGTCTCCGTGACAATGGATACGATCAGCCAAGTCCAGTCGCATCTGCTTGCCCATCAGTACGAAGGGTTGATCGAAAAGTCGCAGCTCCGTGGTCGCAAGCGGACGCCCAAGGCACCAGCGCGCCGCTGAGGAAGGACATTACATGCCAAATATCATCCTTCTCGGGCCTCCGGGCGCTGGTAAAGGCACGCAGGCCAAGCGGTTGGAGGACGATCGTGGTATGGTGCAGTTGTCCACCGGTGACATGCTGCGCGCTGCGAAAACCTCGGGGACCGAAATGGGGCGTCTGGTAGCGAATGTCATGGATCGTGGGCAGTTGGTCACCGACGAGATCGTGATCGGGTTGATAGAAGAGCGTCTGACGGCCGGCGACGGTCGTGGGTTCATTTTCGATGGCTTTCCGCGAACCTTGGCGCAGGCTGATGCATTGGCAAGGCTGATGGACCGCACGGGCCAGACGCTGGATGCCGTGATCGAAATGCGGGTGGATGACGAAGTCCTCGTCGCCCGCATCACGGGGCGCTATACTTGCGGCAACTGCGGTGCTGTCTACCACGACACGACCAAGCCAACGGCGAAGGCCGGCGTCTGTGACGTCTGTGGCAGCACGGATCTGCGCCGTCGGGGTGATGACACCGAAGACGCGCTCAAGACCCGGTTGATGGAGTACTACAAGAAGACATCTCCGCTGATCGGCTACTACTATGCCAAGGGCCAATTGACGTCTGTTGACGGGTTGGCGGAAATGGACGCAGTTTCCTCGGCGATTGCGAAAGTTCTTGACAGGGGCTGACCAGCCTTGACGACCCATTGAAAACCCCATAGGACACGGCGTCCCGCAAGGGAATCGTCGTGGCCTTTCGGGTCGGGCGAAATACCTCCCAGACGATGCAAGTGGCCCGGGTACGTCCCGCAGTCTTTGCGTTGTGAAAAAAGGTTCTGGCACCACGGAACCGCAACGAAAGGAACTACGCATGGCACGTATTGCTGGCGTGAACATCCCGACGGGGAAACGCGTCCCCATCTCGCTGACCTATATCACCGGTATCGGTCCGCACATCGCTGAACAGATCTGTGAAGCCGTCGGTATTGACCGCGCGCGTCGCGTCAATGACCTGACAGACGCCGAAGTCCTCGCGATTCGCGAGCACATCGACGCCAACTTTACGGTTGAAGGCGATCTGCGTCGCGAAACCTCCACCAACATCAAGCGTCTGATGGACCTTGGTTGCTATCGCGGTCTGCGTCACCGCCGGAACCTTCCGGTTCGTGGCCAACGCACCCATACCAACGCACGCACGCGCAAGGGCCCCGCAAAGGCCATTGCCGGCAAGAAGAAATAAGGGGGCGTAGATATGGCACGCGATAAAACCCGTATGAAGAAAAAGGAACGCAAGAACATCGCCGCAGGCGTTGCTCATGTGAACTCCAGCTTCAACAACACCAAGATTCTGATCTCGGACGTGCAAGGCAACGCGATCTCTTGGTCGTCGGCTGGTACGATGGGCTTCAAGGGCTCGCGGAAATCCACTCCGTATGCCGCTCAGATGGCTGCCGAAGATGCTGCCCGCAAGGCGCAGGAACATGGCGTGAAAACCATCGAGGTCGAAGTTCAGGGTCCGGGTTCGGGCCGCGAATCCGCGCTGCGCGCGCTCGCTGCTGCAGGGCTGAACGTTACGTCGATCCGTGATGTGACCCCGATGGCCCACAACGGCTGCCGCCCTCCAAAGCGTCGCCGGGTCTGACGATAGGCCACAAATTATGGGCCGTGCCAGTCTGGCGCGGCCCCCAACGTCATTTCTGATCCTCGGGCGTCTGCCGCTTATGGACATGGGCAGCAGGCAAGAATGGAGGCGAAACGCATGATCCACAAGAACTGGCAAGAGCTGATCAAGCCGACACAACTGGACGTCAAGGCGGGCGCCGACCCGTCACGGATGGCCACCTTGGTCGCCGAGCCGCTGGAGCGCGGCTTTGGCCTGACGCTGGGCAACGCGCTGCGGCGCGTGTTGATGTCGTCTCTGCAAGGTGCGGCCATCACATCGGTGCAGATCGACAATGTGCTGCACGAGTTTTCCTCGGTCGCTGGTGTGCGTGAAGACGTCACCGACATCGTGCTGAACCTCAAGGGCGTGTCGATCAAGATGGATGTCGAAGGGCCAAAGCGCCTGTCGATTTCCGCAAAGGGTCCAGGCGTTGTTACAGCGGCGAGCATCTCGGAATCCAACGGGATCGAGATCCTGAACAAGGATCATGTGATCTGTCACCTTGACGATGGTGCAGATGTATTCATGGAACTGACCGTGAATACCGGCAAAGGCTACGTCGCTGCCGACAAGAACCGTCCCGAAGATGCGCCCATCGGCTTGATCCCGATCGACGCCATCTATTCGCCGGTCAAGAAGGTCAGCTACGAAGTTCAGCCTACCCGCGAGGGCCAGGTTCTGGACTATGACAAGCTGACCATGAAGGTCGAAACCGACGGTTCGTTGACGCCGGAAGACGCGGTGGCCTATGCCGCGCGTATCCTGCAAGATCAGCTGTCGATCTTCGTGAACTTTGACGAGCCGGAATCGGCAACGCGTCTTGATGCGGAAGACGGGCTGGAGTTCAACCCGTTGCTGCTCAAGAAGGTTGACGAGCTGGAATTGTCGGTCCGCTCGGCGAACTGCCTCAAGAACGATAACATCGTCTATATTGGCGACTTGATCCAGAAGACCGAAGCCGAGATGCTGCGCACGCCCAACTTTGGCCGCAAGTCCTTGAATGAAATCAAGGAAGTGCTGTCGGGCATGGGACTGCATCTGGGCATGGAAGTCGAGGACTGGCCGCCGGAGAACATCGAAGATCTGGCAAAGCGGTTCGAAGACCAGTTCTGATTGGTTTGCTGCGTGGGTACGCCTTGTCGTATAACCGCGCAGCCACTCAAGGTTCAGGGGTGTGCCCGACGGGCGCACCTTGGCTACCCGGGCGCAGTGCCCCAAGGAGAGTGGTCCCGCACGCAGGGATCACCGGACAAAGTATAAACGCTATAGGAGAAAACCATGCGTCACTCTCGCGGCTACCGCCGGCTTAACCGTACCCACGAACACCGCAAGGCGCTGTTCGCCAACATGTGTGGTTCGCTTATCGAACATGAGCAGATCAAGACCACCTTGCCAAAAGCAAAAGAACTGCGCCCGATCATCGAAAAGCTGATCACCTTGGCCAAGCGCGGTGATTTGCACGCCCGCCGTCAAGCGGATGCGTCGCTGAAGCAAGACATGCATGTCGAAAAACTGTTCGCGATCCTTGGGCCGCGCTACAAGGAACGTCAGGGCGGATACGTTCGCGTCCTGAAGGCAGGGTTCCGCTATGGCGATATGGCGCCTATGGCGATCATCGAATTTGTCGACCGTGATCCGTCGGCCAAAGGTGCTGCCGATCACGCGCGCACCGAAGCTTATGAAGCTGCCGACGATTGATTTCTGACGTTCCTGCGGGAACCGGAATATAAAAAGGCCCGCCTAAAGGCGGGCTTTTTTGATTTTCGCTATGGTTGCAGGATCAGTTTGCCCTGGTTTCGACCAGCCTGGACCGTGTTGCGTCGATCACGGCTGCCGATACGCGTCCAACCAGACGTCCGGCCTCTTTTGAACCAAGTGGTGTCGATCCAATAAACTCAAGAAGGTCGCGGCGGTCGCCGCGTGACATGGCCATGAGTTGTGCAAAGTCGATGGGGTTAATCATTACGTGTCTCACTTATTCTACCCTCCGTCTGATGAACTCAATTTACGGTTGTTCCCAAAACGCGCAACCTGTCTAAAAAGACATGTCTGGTTTGTACGACAGGGACCAATTTCCCCGTGTTTATCGTAGCTTGGTGGCCAATCAGCGACTTTGATGGGTTTTGTGTCCGGTTTGGCGATCGCCTGGCGCTGTTCTGAACGTTCAGCGCGTGACTTTGGCGTTCCTGGCAGAGATTCGGGGGCTTCGGTTTCATGAATTTCGGGCTCCGGTCAGGACCGTCCGGCGCGGTGACTTGTCCGGACCGGAGAATTCGGATCCGGTTGGGGTGTGCATCCCGGCGTGGGACGCCTATATCGATGCGGCATGGTTTGGCGGAGGCTCTATGAGACATCGGGTGTTCTTGGCGGTTGCCTGTGTTGTTGCGGCGGCGTCGTCTGTTCCAGCGCAAACGGTGCCTACGCAGAGCGTTCCTGCGACCAAGGCTGATGTCAGCCTCAGTTTCGCGCCGGTTGTGCGGTCGGCTGCGCCGTCGGTTGTCAATATCTATGCCAAGCGCATCGTCGCGGGCCGACCCAGTCCCTTCGCCGATGACCCGTTTTTTGACCGGCTGTTCAAGGAATTTGGGGCAAACCGCCCCGAGGTGCAGAACTCTCTTGGGTCAGGCGTGATTGTGGGCGAGGACGGTTTGGTCGTGTCCAACTATCACGTCGTCGGTATGGCTGATGAAATCACGGTGGTTCTGAACGATCAACGGGAATACCGGGCAGACCTGATGTTGGCGGACGAAGACAGCGATCTTGCGGTTCTTCGGTTGCGCGACGCCGACGCGCTGCCTGCGCTATCGCTGCGCGACAGCGATCAGATCGAGGTAGGTGATCTGGTCTTGGCGATTGGAAACCCGTTTGGCATCGGGCAGACGGTTTCGATGGGCATCGTTTCGGCAACCGCGCGGTCCTCGATGGCGGTGGGCAATGGGCGCGGCTATTTCCTGCAAACGGATGCGGCGATCAATCCCGGGAACTCGGGTGGGGCGCTTGTTGACGG
>JAUSPL010000560.1 GCA_030656535.1 Gemmobacter sp. | reverse complement strand
CGAATGTACAACTGGGATTTCTATACGGTCCTGCAATCGTTTGACCTGCTGCTGATGGGGGTCTGGACCACGTTTCTGTATACTGTCGGGTCAATTGCGCTGGGCGTGGTGATCGGCCTGCTTGCGTGCTTTGCCCGACTCTCGCGGTTCTGGGCTGTGCGGACCCTTGCGCGCAGCTATCAAGAGCTGTTCCGGTGCACGCCGCTGCTGGTGCAGATCCTATGGGCGTATTACGCGTTGCCGATGCTGCTTGGCGTGTCGATTTCCAATACGGCTGCGGGTCTTTTGACGTTGTCGCTGTATGTCGGGTCGTTCTACGCCGAGATTTTCCGCGGCGGCATCCGCGCCATCGACAAGGGCCAGACCGAGGCATCGCAGGCTGTCGGCATGTCCGACTTGCAAACGATGCGCTATATCATCTTGCCACAGGCGGTGAAAAAGATGCTGCCAGCCTTTATCAACCAGTCGGTCATCCAGGTCAAGAATACCTCGCTGCTCTATGCGATTTCGGTGGCCGAGCTGACTTACATGACGGCGGTGGTGAATTCGGAAACCTATCGCCCCCTAGAGGCCTATTCGCTGGCGGCGGTGATGTACTTCGTCCTGTTGTTCCCGCTGACGCAGGTTGCCGACCACTTTGAACGCCGCATGCGGCGCAGTGACTGACAGGGAATGACAATGACCAAAGCCACAATTTCCCTTCGGGGCCTGACCAAGTCTTTTGGCAAACTGGAAGTGTTGCGCGGGATCGACCTTGACCTGATGCCGGGCGAAGTGCTGGGCCTGATCGGGCCATCGGGGTCGGGGAAGTCCACGCTGATCCGCTGTCTGAACATGATGGAACTCCCGTCCAGCGGCACCTTGCGGTTCAAGGGGCAAGAGGTAACCCCGCGCTTTCGTGGCAAGGGCGGTCAGCCGGGTATGGGCGAACTGCGTCGCAGGGTTGGAATGGTGTTCCAGCATTTCAACCTGTTTCCGCACCTGACCGTGCTGGACAACATCACCCAAGGCCCGCGCATCGTTCTGAAGGAACCCCGCGCCGAAGCCGAGGTGACCGCGATGGATCTGTTGGGTCAGGTCGGGTTGGCTGACAAGGCGCGCGCATATCCGTCGCACCTGTCGGGCGGACAGAAGCAGCGCGTGGCCATTGCGCGGGCGCTTGCGATGAAACCCGATGTGCTGTTGTTGGACGAAGTGACCAGCGCGCTTGACCCGGAACTGGTCGGCGAGGTTCTGGCGGTGATCCGCGCGCTTGCGGACAGCGGGATGACGATGGTGATCGTCACCCATGAAATGGGCTTTGCCGCTGACATCGCCAGCCGCGTCGTGTTCATGGAACAAGGCCGCATCGCCGAGGAAGGCAGCCCCGAAGACATCTTGCGCCACCCGAAATCCGAACGCTTGCAGTCCTTTCTGTCGCGGTTTCACGCATGAACAGTGCGCCCGCGCGATCTGGTCAGGGTCTGCCCGTTCTGGTGCTGGGGGCCGGTCGTGCGGGGCGGCGGATCGCGGGCATGTTGGCGCAAGACCCAAGGTTTGCGCCGCGCATTGCCGGGTTGGAGCCCGAGGGCATGGCGCAGGCGCATGCCGAGGGGCTGCCGCTGGCTGCGTTCGGGGATTTGCAGCCCCGTGACGCGCTGGCCCGGCTGATCGGTGCGGCGCAGGCTGTCGTGGTGACGGATGGGACGTTTTCAGGACCCGAGGTGGCGCGGCTCGCGCAGGCGGCGGGGTGTCACTATCTGGATATTCTGGAAAGCCCGCGCTCGGCGGCGCTGTTGGCGGACCTGTCTGTGGTCTCTGACGGCAAGCAGGCTTGCTGCATCGCGCCGGGCTGTGGTCTTGCGCCCGGACATGTGACCGCGCTGGCCGCCGATCTGCTGGACTCTGCCGGGCCAGATGCCGATGTGACGGTCTTTGCTGGCGTGCTGCCCCAAGTACCGGAAAACCGGCTGGGCTATGCCAATATCTGGGGAATCGAGGGCCTGATCGAGGAATACACCCAGCCCTGTGCTGCTATCCGGGACGGGTCTGTTGCCTTGTTGCCACCGATGGATGGCGCAGAGGATCTTTTGATCGCGGGCCAAAGCTATGAGGCATTTACCACGGCCGGCAGCATTGACGGTTTGACAACCCGTTATGCAGGCAAGGTGCGCAGTCTT
Organism: Gemmobacter sp.; assembly: GCA_030656535.1. GTDB lineage: Bacteria > Pseudomonadota > Alphaproteobacteria > Rhodobacterales > Rhodobacteraceae > JAUSPL01. The sequence goes on along the minus strand of JAUSPL010000560.1, from coordinate 3,299 downwards.
GTATTCAAGACGCTGCGCTATCCCCGGCATCTGGATTACATCCGGTTCCTGATGCAGGACCTGGGCCTGTCGCAGCGTATCTATCAGTTGCGCAGCCTGTTGATGACATCGTTGCCACAAACCGAAAGCGACCGTGTTTTGATCGCGATCCGTCTGATCCGGTCGCCGGGGGACGCGCCCGAATGGCAAACGCAGGTGTTCGAGGCAGAAACCGACGCCTGTGGCCGCGTGCTCAGCGCGATCGGGACCGCGACCGCCGCGCATGTCTGCGCCACGCTGGACCTGCTGACCCGCCCGAACTGCCCTTGGACCGGGCTGGTTGCGCCCGGCACGATCCGCCCCGCCGACTTGCGCCGGTCGCCGTTCTTTGTTTTCCTCGACCCGGGCGCGGACGTCGGGCAGTCCGGCCAGATCGCGTAGAACAGGAACTCCATGACCGACCCCAGACGGCCCCCCCCGATTGCGGCCGATAAACGCGCCAAGGTCGACATATCGCTGTTGCAGACATTTCATCTTGTCGCGCGGACGGGGTCATTTTCCGCCGCATCCCGCGAATTGAACATCTCTTATCAAAGTGCGGCGAACCATGTGCGACGATTGGAACAGATGTATGGGGCGCGCCTGATCTATGCCGAAAAGGGGTCGCGCAAGGTTACAATGACCCCTCAGGGCAAGGCGCTGTACGCGTCTTTGGGCGAAGAGCTGGAAACCATTCTGTCGCGGATATCGGTTCTGCTGCATGACGTGCGGTCGGTGCTGCGCGTTGGCGTCCCGCAGGCGTTGTTCCACCAGTTTTTCCCTGCGATCCTGACCGAGTTCCGGGCCGAGGCGCCCGAGATCGAGCTTGCGTTTTTTGAACGCGACACGACGTTGGAACGCATGATGATGGATGGCGATCTGGATGCCGCCGTAAGTGAACGCAGCTTCAGCCATCCTGCGATCACGCAGCATCTGTTGGGTACCTACAGGTTGGCGCTGGTCTGGCCATCGGCCTGGGAAGCCGATCTGGATGCCGTTGGCCTGCGCGCGGGCGATTTGACTTGTCTGGCCGGGCGTCCCTTCATCACCTACGAGGTCGTCCAGATGGTGCGCACCAGCGCGACGGACTATCTGACGCGCCGTCTGGGTGGTGCGCCGCCGCGTATCGCGACCACCGCCTCGGGCAGTACCAGCGTGACGCGGCTGATCGAGGCCGGGCTGGGGTATGGCGTGGTTCCTGAGTGGTGCGTGACCGATGAAAGCCCGAACATGTCAAAGCTGGTCCTGACGGAAATGGACCCGATGAAGCTTTGGTTTGCGCATACCGCGTTCCTGGCAAACAACAGGTTCATTGGCTTGCTCCGATCCTTGTGCCTGAAGGCAATGGGCTGAAAAGGCGCTGCTGTCGGGCTGGAAAACGGCCCTGCGGCGCCAACTTCGTCCGTCACGCAAACCGGGAAAAAGCGCCCGCGCGTGTCCACAGATGAACAGTTGGTGATTTCACTCGCGCGGTGGTCTGGGCATTGCAGAAGGGTTTGCCTTGGGGCGCGAAACATGTCACCTGAGTTCGATGGATTGGTCATCGCGACTTCGGATGTCATGTGGCGGCAGGCTGATTTTCAGCGTGCTGCTTCTTGCTGTCGCGCTGCTATGGCAAGGCCGCTTTGATGATGTGCCGATCCCTGCCGGGGCCGCAGGGATTTTGGTCGCTGAATTGCAGATCGACGGCGCGCATGGGGCCCAGGCGGCGCCCATCGCCAAACGCGCCGCCGAGGATCGATCCGCCTCAAGTCCCCCCGATCAGCAAGGCTTGCCGATCTGGGCCGCGGCGCTGGCCGTTGCCCTGCCGGTCGACGACATTGCCCTTCAGCGGTCGCCGCCCGTCCGCCATGCGCTTTGGCAAAACCAGTCGCCACGCGCGCCCCCATTCGCCTGAGGTCCACCCCTGCCGTCTTGCCGGTTTTGCCCCAGCGCGGGCGAACCGGATTGTCTGACATGTAGACCGAGCTTTGCGTTCGTCCCGGTGTGGATTGACGTCAGCCGGTCATGGGACCGATGCAATGCAACATACTGTTTTGTGGAAGCGCCTCCTTATATGGAGCGTGTGCCTTTGGGGGCTGCTGTATGCCCTTCCGAATACCTTTTATTCCCGCGTCGAGGGGCACAACGATGCGGCTGCCTTGTCCGAAACCTCGGTCCGACTTGATGGGCCGCAACAATTGGCGCTGGACGGCTGGCCGTCGTGGCTGCCCTCGAACCTTGTTGCGCTGGGGCTGGATCTGCGCGGCGGGGCCCATCTTCTGGCCGAGGTAAGGGTCGAAGATGTCTATCGGTCACGGATGGATTCAATGTGGCCCGAACTGCGGGACAGTCTGCGTGATCTTCGCGATCAGGTTGGCAGCATTCGGCGCGACACCGCACCCGACGGCGAACTGCGGATCACCTTGACCAACCCCGCCGGGATGCAGGCCGCGTTGACGGCTGCACGCGCGCTGGCCTCGCCCATCGTTACCCTGACCGGGATTGGCCAAAACGACCTCGAGGTCCGGGCCGAAGGGGACGTTCTGGTGGTGCGGTTGTCCGATGCCGAACGGGTCGCGATGGACGCACGCACGCTGCAGCAATCGCTGGAAATCATCCGCCGCCGGGTGGATGAGGTCGGCACCCGTGAACCGACAATCCAACGCCAAGGCACCAACCGGATCTTGATCCAGGTCCCCGGCATAGGGTCTGCGACAGAATTGAAGGCCCTGATCGGGACGACCGCCAAACTGACCTTCAACCGGGTCCTGGGTCGTGCAGCCAGCGCCGACGCGCCTGCCGACGCGGGTGGCCGCGTCGTGCCCTCGATGACCGAGCCGGGAACATTCTATGTTATCGATCCGGCACAGGTCGTCACCGGCGAAGAACTGGTCGATGCGCAGCCAGCCTTTGACCAAAACAACCGTCCGGCCGTCAGCTTTCGGTTCAACCCGTCAGGCGCGCGCGCCTTTGGCGACTATACCGCGGCAAACATTGGCCAGCCCTTCGCCATTGTTCTGGACAACGAGGTCATCAGCGCACCTGTGATCCAAAGCCATATCGCGGGCGGGTCAGGCATCATCACGGGACAGTTTTCGGTGGACGAATCCACCCAGCTTGCTGTGTTGCTGCGGGCAGGGGCGCTGCCTGCAAGCATGGAGTTTCTGGAAGAACGCACAATCGGCCCGGAACTGGGGCAAGACAGCATTGATGCCGGAAAGCGCGCTGCCGTGATCGGCATGGCGGCTGTCGCTGTGTTCATGATTGCCTGCTATGGCGGGTTTGGTGTCATCGCGAAC
>JAUSPL010000558.1 GCA_030656535.1 Gemmobacter sp. | reverse complement strand
GCCCATGGGCATTTCAGGATTGCTCACGAAGTCCGACCTCCTCTGCGCCTGCGGTGCCAAACAAGCCCGAAGGACGAACCACCAGAACCACGATGAACATCAGGAAAAGCACCGCCTGCTTCAGCGCCGGGTCAAGGTAGTACCCCGCCAGCGCTTCGGTCAGACCCACGATCAGGCCGCCGACATAGGCCCCCTTGACCGACCCAAGGCCCCCAAGCACCACCACTGCAAAGGCGGGCATGATGAAGTTCATGCCGATCTGCGGCGACATGGTATAGAGCGGCGACAGCAGACACCCGGCGAGACCGGCCAGGGCTGCGCCGATGCCAAAACTGACCATGTAGATCCGTTCCACATCCACGCCCATCAGGCGCGCGGCGTTGCGGTCTTGGGCCACTGCGCGGATCGCCTTGCCGTGCATCGTGGCCTTCAGATACCATCCCAAGGCCAGCGTCACCGCCGTAGCTGCCGTCAGCACCAGCATCCGCGGCAATCCGATCTGCACCGGGCCGATCGCCACGGAAAACCCGGTCAGCGCCGAATTGACGCTGTAGGCCGTGCCGCCCGTCGCAGCCAGCACCGAGTTTTCGATGATCATCAACAGCCCGAAGGTTGCAAAGACCTGCATCATCGGCTGACCTTGCAACGGGCGCAGGATCACCCAGTAAACGACCGCGCCAAGCGCAAACAAGGCAGGGCCGACCAGAGCCGTCGCCAGGTAGGGATCGAGGCGCAGGGCAACCTGCGCCGCGAAAGCTCCGTACATGCCTAGCATCACGAACTCGCCCTGGGCAAAGTTCACGATCCGGATCACCCCGAAGATCAGGTTCAGCCCGACGCTGACCAGGGCATAGATACCGCCAAGCAAAAGCCCGACGGCAAGGATGTTCACAAGTTCGGTCATCGCCGGGCGCTTCCCTTATCCGCGCGGCAGGTTGACGATGGCGGTGCCCGCTGCCGCCGCATCCGCCGGATAGATCGGCATTACCTTGCCCGACTGCCACTGCGCAATCACCGGCAAGGCGCGGACGTTTTGCATGTTCTCGTCGAACATCACGCCATAGCCGGCTTCATAGGTGTTGGCCGGCTTGTCGATCTTGCGCGCCGCGTCAATCACTGCTGCGTATTCGGTGGACCCGGCTGCGGCAATGGCTTCGAACAGGATCTTGAGCCCGACATAGGCGTTCATCCCCTGCGGTGCGATGGGGTCACGGCCATAGGCCGCGCGATAGGCGGCAAGGAACGCGCCTGCACCCGGGCCATAGGCCTCGTTCACGTCAGGACGGGCATAGGACACAAGCAGCACGCCTTCCAGGAACTCGGCCCCGAGTGCATCCAGCGTTTCCTGCGTGTCGCCCACACCCAGCAGGATGATGGCCTTGGGTGCAAAGCCCTGATCGCGGGCTGCACGCAGCAAAAGGTTGGTGTCGCCGACATATCCGGTCGAAATCCAGACATCGGGGTTGGCCGTCTTGGCGCGCAGGATGGAATCTGTGACGTCGATGGCGCGGGCCGAATGGGCACCCACCCCGGTGGGCGTCAGCCCTGCGTCCTTGAACAGACGGATCTGTTCTTCCATGATCGAGGTGCCATAGGCGCTGTCTTCATGTTCGATCCACACCGACAGGTCGGCGGCCGACTTGCCCAGTTTCGGTGCCACAAGTTCCAGCGCCCCTTGCACCGAGCGCAGCGCAAATTCGTTTGATGACGGGCCGGACCGGGCATAGTTCGGCAACTGCCGGTCGGTCAGCGTGCGGGCCAGCGCATTGGTTTCCCAAAACAGCTTGTCATAGTTCATCGCCGCTTCGGAGGCTGCGTTCGACATCGCGCTGACATAGGTGCCGACAAGGATATCTACCTTGTCGCGCCCGACCAGCTGTTCAACCGCCGCAATCGCCTCTTGTGCCGAGGTTGCGTTGCCGCGCACGATTTCGACCTGACGCCCCAAGACGCCGCCTTGCGCGTTGATCCAGGTTGCCGCCATTTCGAACCCGCGGGTCACTTCATCGCCGTATTGTGCCATGGCCCCGGAATAGGGGTTTACCGCCCCTATGCGGATGGGATCGGCGGCAAACGCAGGGCTTGCAACAGCGGCAGCAAGCGCAGCAAGTGAGATGCTGCCAAAGGTTCTGCGGTTCAGTTTCATGGTGTCTCCTCCCAGAGATTGTGTGGTTGTGTTCACCTGAACAAACGCGTTCAGGCCGAGGTCAGAACAGTGCGGTTGGCCCGGGTGCGTTCGGCGTCAATGGCAAACACCAGGCGTCCGAACACCTCGCGCCGCGAGGCGATGATGGCGCCGTACACGGTTTCGGCGGTGTCCTGCGTGATCAGGCCGTCGTTCAGATCATCCTCCACGGCCTGCGCGTCGCGGTTGAACGGGTGCCCGAACCCGCCACCACCCGGGGACGCCAGGAAAAACGCATCGCCATTGGAAAAGGGCACCTTTTCGGCCTTGGACCGCATCGGCGGAATCCAGTCCTTGCCTGCGGTGTGGAATGCGACGTGGTTGGGGGCTGCGGGCCCGCCGCCTTCGATGCCAAAGGGTGGTGTGTCCACCCGGTCACCCAGAATGGAGACCACCGCACCGCTGAGTGTCCGGATGCCGTAGGCGGTACCGCAGCCGCCGCGATGCTGGCCGGGGCCAGACGAATTTTCGCGGATCTTCAGATAGTCAAACCGGACGGGATAGCGGTGCTCCGACATTTCGACTGACATGAACTTGGCCATCGACCCCGGAGGCGTGCCGTTGACCAGCCCGTCCGTGGCATAGCTGCCGCCATAGCCGCCCGGATAGGGATAGACCGCCACAAAGTAGCGGCCCGTCACCGGGTGGCGGCCTGACACGGTCGCAACTCCCGTCGTTCCAAAGGGCGCGGCGGGTGCGGCTTGCGGGGCGGCCTGAGCCAATGCGCCGAACACGCAATCCACCACCCGCTGCGTGACATCCGTGGTGCCGCCCACCGCTACCGGATAGCGTGCGGCAAGGATTGAGCCTTCGGGGATGGTGAACCGCGCGGGCCGGAACGCCCCGCCGTTGACCGGAACATCCGGGAAGACATGCTTGAGTGCCACAAAGCAAAGCGATTTCGTGGTGCCCGCGGAAATGTTCATCGGCCCCACCGCCGGGCCATCGGTGCCGGTGAAATCGAAATGCAGATCCGACCCGGCAATGCTGATCGCGAGCCGCACCTTCAGCGGCGCATCGACCACGCCGTCATTGTCGAACCCGTCTTCGAGCACATAGGTGCCATCCGGGATATCGGCGATGTAGGCGCGCATCTCAGCTTCGGACCGCGCCATCATCTCGTCAATGCAAGCCCGTAGCGTCTGTGTGCCGTAGCGGGCGATCAGCGCATCAAGGCCCCGGCGCCCCAGCGCAAAGACGTTGATCATCGCTGCGAGATCGCCCAACAATTGCTCAGGCAGGCGCACGTTGGCGGTGATCAATGATACCACACCTTCGTTGCGCTGGCCTTGATCCACCAGTTTCATTGGCGGAATGATGATGCCTTCCTGATGGATCTCGCGCGCGGTCGGCACCCAGCCGCCGGGCACCGATCCGCCCATGTCCATCCAGTGTCCGGTGTTGGCGAACAGGCAAAACAGCTTGCCATCAACAAAATGCGGAGAGATCAGCACCACATCGTTCAGATGCGTCCCCGACAGGTACGGGTCGTTGGTGATCCATACATCGCCGGGCCTGAATCCACCCGCAGCCGCGACCATCGGGATCATCGCCTGCACGGTGAACTGCATGTTGGCCAGAAACATCGGCAGGCCCAGCCCGCCTTGGGCAATCGTTTCGCCTGTGACGGGGTCGTAAAGCCCATGGGCGCAATCGTTCGTTTCGGAAATGATCGGCGAAAGCGCGGCCCGGATCAGATGCAGGTCCATCTCGTCGCCGATCTGTTCCAGCGCGCCCCGCACCACGGCAAGGGTTACCGGGTCGATGCCCTGGCCTTTTGCCCCATCCATCACGCCATCTCCGCCAGAATGTTGAGAAATGCGTCCACCCGCGCGGTCATGCCCGGCTCCAGAACGCTTGTCGTATCCGCCTGTTCAATGATCGCAGGGCCTTGGAACACCATGCCTGCGGTCAGGTCGCCCCGGTCATAAATCGCGGTGGCGTGCCAGCCACCGCTGAACCACACCTGCCGATGACCGCGCGGTGTCGCCCTGACCGGCGCCGGAAGCGGCGGGGCAATGCGGGCCGGTTTGGTGCGTGCACCGATGACAGTTGTCAAAAGCCCGACGATGCCCACAGACGCGCCGGGCAGGGTGTTGCCGTATTCCCGCGCATAGGCGGCCTCGAATGCGCCAACCATCCGCTCGGGCGACCAGTCGGCGTCGATATCCACCCGCAAAGCGTGGATCTGGCCGGTGTAGGACATGCTGGCGGCGTGGCGGACCTCGGTCCGGTCCACCGCCGCGCCACTGGCAACCACCTGAGCCAGACCGCGGTCGCGCTGTTCGGCAAGGATTGCGTGGATCTGACCTGCATCAAGATCTGCGACCGGCTTTTCCACCGTCTGCGTCAGGTCATAGCGCAGATCGCCCACGGCACAGCCGATGGCGCACAATACCCCGGGATGCGGTGGCAGCAACATGGTGCGGATGCCCACATCGCGCATGATCGCCGCGCCATGCAGCGGCCCGGCCCCGCCGAACACGACCAGCGCAAAGTCGCGCGGATCGTGGCCTTGTTCCACCGTCATCAGCCGCGTGCGCCGCGCCATGATGTGGTTGACCACGGTCAGAATGGCCTCGGCCGTTTCCTCAATGCCAAGGCCAAGCCGCGCCCCGAGCGCCTCGATGGCGGCTCGGGCCGCAGGCAGATCCAGCCGGTCCAGATGCCTGAGCCCGATGGGGTGATCCGCGTTGATGCGGCCCAGCACGGCGTTTGCGTCGGTCACCGTGGGTTCGGTGCCGCCCCGGCCAAAGCACACAGGCCCCGGCACAGCACCCGCTGACCTTGGGCCCACCTGCAACACCCCGCCCCGGTCCAGCGATGCGATGGACCCGCCTCCGGCCCCGATCGTGTGGACATCAATCATCGGGATGCGCAGCGGCACGCGGAAATCCAGCGCCGTTTCGGCGGCGATTTTCGGGGTGCCGTTCACCACCACCGCGACGTCGTACGAGGTGCCGCCCATGTCGCCCGTGATGATCGAGGCAAACCCCGCCTCGCCTGCGATCTGTGCCGCGGCCATCACCCCCGCCGCCGGGCCGGAGCGCACGATGTTTGCCGCCCTGCCGCCCAGCTGCGACAAGGGTACAAGCCCACCATTCGACTGCATCACAAGCGTCTGGCGCGCAAACCCCTTGGCCGCGAGCTTGGCTGACAGGTTGCGAGCATAGCGCGCAACAAGGGGTTGAAGGTATCCTTGCACAACGGCGGTGCTCGTCCGTTCGAACTCGTAGTATTCGCGCACGACGTCCGATGAAATTACCACTTCCCAGCCGTCATGTGCGGCCTGCACGATCTCGCGGGCCCGGCGTTCATGGGCGGGGTTGGCGTAGGAATGCAGGAAACTGATGACCACCGTTTCCACCCCTTCGGCGGCCAGCGCAGCGGCCAGCCCGGCCAGCGCCGTCTCATCCAGCGGCGTCAGGACATTGCCCAGATGATCCATCCGTTCGCGCACCTCCCACCGCATGCGACGAGGGATCAGCGGGTCGGCGGTGCCGGTCAACCCATACATCCGCTGGCGGTCGCGCCGCCCGAGTTCCAGCACATCGCGGAACCCTTCGGTGGTGATCAACGCGGCGCGCGCGCCGTGCCGTTCGATCACCGCATTTGTGGCAATAGTGGTGCCGTGCAAGATCACGTCCAGCGCGTTGACATCAATCCCGGCGGCATCCAGCGCGTCGATCAGACCGCGCGACGGGTCGTCCGGTGTGGACGGCACCTTAAGCACCCGGTCCACCGTCACCCCATCCGAGGAATAGAAGAGGTCGGTGAAGGTTCCCCCGACGTCGATGCCCGTAATCCCGCCCATGTCGTCTGCCTTGTCCTCTGCCCGCTGCGGGGCGTCCCGTCGTGCGTGGGGGCCAGCCGGCCCGCCTCCCTCAGCCGATGCTGGTGCCCTGCGCGGGCCCCATGACCCCGGCGAGCACCTGTTCGGTATCAGCCCCCAAGGCCCGGCTCGGCTCCAGCTTGCGCAAGGGCACACCGGCGTAGCGCAGCGGCGAATGCTGCACGACGATGCGGCCCAGATCGGGGTGGTCTTGCCATTGCAGCGCGCCGCGTGCGTGCATGTTGGGGTCGTGTGTCACTTCGTCCAGCGTACGGACAGGCGCGCAGGCAACCTTGTGGGCCATCAGCGTGGTAAACACCTCGTCCTTCGTGCGGGTGGAGGTCCAGCCCGAAACCAGCGCATCCACCTCGTCCATCGCCGCGACACGGGCCTTGAGCGATGTGTAACGCGGGTCTTCGGACAAATCTGTGCGCCCCATCGCGGTGGTCAGCGCGCGCCAGTGGACTTCTCCGACACAGATAATGGCGATATGGCCGTCAGTGGTTGGATAGACGTTGTAAGGTGCCTCGGCCAGACCGCCGTGGCGGTTTCCAGTGCGCGGAGGGGGTGGGTTTTCCTGCCCCAGCGTGCCCCAATGCATGCCAAGCGACGACGACAGCGATGCATAGACCGCATCCTGCATAGCCACTTCAAGCTTGCGGGCCACGCCGGTTCGTTCGCGGTCATAAAGTGCCGTGGCGATCGCGCCGTACAGATGGATGCCCGCAAAGAAATCGCACAGCGCCGGCCCTGCCTTGACGGGCGGGCGGTCGGGAAAGCCCGTGGTGTGCATGACACCCGCCATCGCCTGAACCGTAAGGTCCATCGCCGGGTAGGATTTGTAGGGGCCGTCACTGCCGAACCCCGAAGACGACGCATAGATCAGCCGCGGGTTGCGCGCCTGCAGCACTGCCGCCGACAGGCCCAGCCTGTCCATCGTGCCGGGCGCATAGTTTTCGACGATGACATCCGCCCCTTCGATCAGGGCAAACAGCGCGGCCTTGCCCGCCTCGGACTTGAGGTCAAGAACGATGCTTTCCTTGCACCCATTGAGCATGGCAAACGGCAGCGCCGCCCCGCCCACCACACCGCGACGTCGCAGCGGTTCGCCACCCGGCGGTTCAACCTTGATCACCCGCGCGCCTGCGGCGGCCATTAGAAAGGTCGCGTAGGGGCCGTTGTAGATCTGCGAAAGGTCGATGACGGTGATGCCGTCAAGCGGCTGATGGCTGACAGCGATCATGGCCGCGCCCCGCGCGCGGCGCGGCGAAAGGCGGACCAGTCATGCACCGGCCACATGTCCTGATCTTCGCCATGGCCAGTGTGCCCGTTGATGGACCATTCGATCAACCCATTGGAATCAATGAACGAATGTCGGTTAATGATGATCCCCGAAAGCCTGCGCCCTTCGGCCAGAAAGTCGCGCCCCAGATCATCCTTGCCTTCCATCACGATCCGTTCGACCCAGCCATGTTCCGCCGAACGCTCCACCACCCGCCGCCCCGATACGAGGTCGGCCGCAACCCCGTCGCGGATCTGGAACCCCGACGCAAAGGTATCGGACGGGTCGTTCCACTTTGTGGTCGCCAGAAAGCAGTTGCCCGGATCGGCGATGCCCGAAACATAGGCGCTTTTGCCCGGCCGGTGTTCGGGGCGCGGGCCCCACGAGCGGTCGCGCATGCCGTAGCAGTCAATCTCGATCCGCTCGCCATGCAGCATAATGTGGCCGTGTACGCGCCCGAACTGGTCGAAATGGCTGAGCTTCTTGAAGCTGGAATCGGGTTTATTCAACGCGCGCGGCGGCATGCAGGCATCAAACCGCAGATGCACCGAAAGTCGCCCTTCGTCTTCGAACCCCAGATCGTAGGAGTTCAGAGGCTCGATCATCTTCAGCCGCACGCCTGTGGGCAAGGTGATATCGGTCAGATCGGCGTTTTCGGGGATACGCAGGGCGGTATAGTTGGCCGAATAAGGCACTTCCCATGGCAACGCTGCGGTCGCATCCCAGACCCAGCACCCGCCAGCGACAGTGCCTACGTTGGGGCGGAACATGCTGTAAATCCAGCCACCCAGACCGATTTCAGGTTTGCAGAACGAAAACCAGGCGGTTTCGGTGATCCACCAGCGGTCCGACATTTCGTCGAAATGAAAATGATCGTCGCGCGGCGTGATGACGGGGGCTTGCATTGTGTCTGGCCTCAGGAAAAGGGGGGGGAATGTGCGGGAAGCAAGGCCACCTGACGAGGGTGCAGCAAGCTGGGCCTCGCGGGCGACGCGCCTGGCAAAGAACGGCAACGCACTTTCAAGCGGCAAGGCCGCTTGTGCGATAGCGTGGCACAGATCGGCGTCCATGTCGCCTGTTCTGGCAATACCGGGCAACCGTTCGAAATCGGCGGTATCGGCGGCGTGCACAGCAGGCCCGATCCGGTCGGCTTCGCGCAGATATTTCAGCACCTTGGCTGCGTTCTTGGCCGCAGCGACCACACCGGGTTCCGTGCTGCCGACGGCCACGCGGTCGCGAAGTTCGGCGATGACGGCATCATAAAGCTCGGTCCGCGGGGTCGGTTCGGCATCCACCAAGGCGGGCGGCGGCAGGACAAGGCCATTCGCCGCTGCCAGCGCATCAACCAGCAGGCGCCGGTTGAGCGAGCGGGACACGATCGAATTGCCCGGCTCACCGGTCACGTTGCGGTGGCGGATGATGACCACACGGGTAGAAACGAACACTCGATGAAAATACAGCCGCGCCTCATCGACGGGCCTGCCGGTAGCCGTGGCATAAGCCGCAAGGCAGGCGGCGAAATCGGGCACCGGCTCCATCACGCAACGCATGGAAAACCATGCCAGATCCTCGATCGGGTCGCCGGGGTGGGCAAGTTCCCAGTCGATCAGCGCCGTCATGCGGGCCTGTTCGAACAGAAAGTTCCCCGGCCCCGCATCGCCATGTACAAAGGCGGGGGGGGCGTCGGTCGCGGGCAGGTGCGTGATCAGCCACCCAAGTGCAAGGTCGATCAGCGGATCCTGCCGCCCGGTTTCCATGTACATCGCGCGCCAGATCGCGATTTCCGCCGCAACTGCGTCGGCCATCGTGGCCGTCACGGGCAGGCCGAATGTGGCAGGGTCCAGCGGGCTTGCGTGCAATGTCACGAGCGCGTTGATGAAATCCAGCGCGATGGCCTGTTTTTCTGCCGCATCCTTGAGCCTGCGGAAATCGGCCCGCCCCGGGGCGCGTTCGGTCAGGATTGCGGGATGGTCTGCATGGGCTGCAATCAGCCGGGGAGCACGGACCGAGGTGTGGGACAACGCGCGGTAGACATCCGCCTCACGCCAGACGGTATAGGGCTCCGCCGAAGGCGGGCGGGGCGGCTGATAGCGCAGATACAGTGGATCGACGCGCCCGTTTCCGTGGTCCACATCCACCGACCAGGACCAGCAGCGATTGCCGCCCGGAATGGCGGTCCAGCTTGAAACTATTCCGCCTGTCGCAGTCTCTACCCATGTCCGAAGGTCGCCTTCCCCCAGGGCAATCTCAGTTCCGGTGACCGATACCTTTTGTTTTACTTTCCGGCCCAAGACGCGATTCCCTTTTTCCTGCGCTGTTTTGATGGTAAAGGACTCGACATGGTTGATCAACTAAAATATTAGACCATTAGACAGACTAGGGAGCCTCTCATGGCAGGCGTGTACTTTGACGATCTGGAAGTGGGCCGCGTGTTTCAGCATGAAATCCGGCGTACAGTAACCGAAACCGACAACGTCTGGTTCTCGGCCATCACCCATAACCCCGCCTATCTGCATCTGGATGAAGAATACTGCCGGACCCAGACCGAGTTCGGGCAGCGGCTGGTAAACTCGGCCTTCCTGCTGGCGCTCATGGTGGGGATCTCGGTCGGGGAAACCACGCTGGGCACGGCGGTTGCCAATCTGGGCTGGGATGAGGTGCGTTTTCCCAAACCCACCTTCCACGGCGACACCATCCGCGTTGAAACCGAAGTGGTGGAGCTGCGCGAAAGCCGCTCTCGCCCCGATCAGGGCATCGTCACATTCCTGCACCGCGCCTATAACCAGCGGGGCGAACTGGTGGCGCATTGCAAACGCTCGGGCCTTCAGCGCAAGAGGCCCGTGGCATGACGCTGCGATCCTTTCTGTTTGTGCCGGGCGACAGTGAAAAGAAGCTGGGCAAAGGGGCGGAGTCGGGCGCGGATGCGCTGATCCTTGATCTTGAAGATTCCGTCGCACCCGACCGCAAAGTGCTGGCGCGCAACATGGTGGCTGAATATCTGGCCGCCCGGCCCGGTCAGACCGGCCCCGAATTGTGGGTTCGCATGAATCCGCTGGCCGAAGGCGGGCTGGATGATCTTGTCGCAGTGGTGCGGGCTGGACCGGCGGGTGTGATGGTGCCCAAGCCTGACGGCCCGGCCGATCTTGTGCGCATCTCACATGTCCTTGACGCGCTGGAACGGCGGGACGGGGTGACAGCGCCGGTGCGGCTGTTGCCGGTGGCCACCGAAACTGCGCGCGCGCCGTTTGCCTTGTCGAGCTATGCCGATGCGGGGCTCACGCGGTTGTGGGGCATGACATGGGGTGCCGAAGACCTGTCTTCGGCCATCGGGGCCCGCACCAACAAGGGGCCGGACGGGACCTGGGCCACGACCTACAAGGTGGTGCGGTCCATGTGCCTGCTCGCGGCGAAATCGGCCGGGGTCGAAGCCATTGAAACCCTCTACGCCGATTTCAGGAACGAGGCCGGGCTGATCGCCGATTGTCAGGAAGCCGCGCGCGAAGGGTTTACCGGCCGCATCGCAATTCACCCCGCACAAGTGGCTGCGATCAACGCAGCCTTCACTCCGTCACCCGAAGAAGTCGCCCACGCCACCCGGGTTGTTGCCGCCTTCAACGCCACACCGGGCATTGGTGTGGTGGGGCTGGATGGCAAGATGCTTGACATCCCGCATCTCAAACAGGCGCAGCGCGTGCTGGGGCAGGCGGCGGCTATCGCGGCGCGGCGCGGGCCATGACACTGGGCAACGTCCCGCTTTCGGCAATTTCGGCGCGCCTGCACCCGGGCGCGCGGGTGTTCCTGCCCGGGTCGGCGGCCGAAGTGCGCGCCTTGACCGGAATGCTCACTGCTCCGGATGCGGTTGCGCTGCATCTGACTGCCACGCTGGTGCCCGGCATCAACGCGATGCCTGCGCTTCCGCTGGCACCGGGGGCCACGCTGACCAACCCCTTTGCCTTCGGCCCCGCCGGATCGCAGGCCAAAGGTGCCGCGCGCCATGTGCCCGCCACCTACGCGGGGTTTGCCAAACACATTGCCCGCGCCACCTTTGATGCAGTGATCGTCACGGTCGCTCCGCCCGGGCCGGACGGGAGAGCGTCGCTGGGCCCGGCGGTTGAATTCACGCCAACCGCGCTGGCCCGGACCGGCCGCATGATCGTCGTGATCAACCACGCCTTGCCTGCGATGCCCGATGCGCCGACAGTTGCGCTGCGCGATGCGGAACTTGTCGTGGAAACCGACAGCCCGCTTTGCGCTTATGATGCCGGGGTGGCCACGCCCGAAGCCCTTGCCATCGCAGGGGGAATCGCTGCGTTCATCACCGACGGGGCCACGGTGCAGATCGGCATCGGCAAGGTGCCGGATGCCCTGTTGCGCGCCCTGACCGACAGGCGCGGCTTGCGGCTGCATTCGGGCATGTTGTCTGACGGGATGCAGGCCCTTGCCGCCGCAGGGGCGTTGGACCCCCACCACTTGCCGACATCCTGCGTGCATGTCGGCACGCAGGCGCATTATGATTGGGTGCGGGGCCGTGCCGGCCTGATCGTGGCCCCGGTCAGCCAGACCCACGCGCCCGGAACGCTGGCGGCGCAACCGCGCCTTGTCGCGGTCAACGGCGCGATCGAGGTGGATCTCTTTGGTCAGGCCAATCTGGAAACCATCGGCCCGCGCGCCATCAGCGGGGTCGGCGGGGCAGGCGATTTTGCCGCAGCCGCGGCCCGCGCGCCTGACGGCATCAGCATTGTCGGCCTTCCTGCTGTCGGCCCGAAGGGGGTTGCGCGTATCGTGCCCCAGTTGACCGGCCCGGTGTCGTTGCCCCGGCACGAGGTCGATGTCGTCGTGACCGAATTCGGCTCTGCCGATCTGCGCGGCCTGTGCAGCATGGCGCGGGCTGAACGCATCATGGCAATTGCTGCCCCCGACCACCGCGCCGCCCTGTCCTCAGCCTGGCACGATATCGCCGCAAAACTCTAGGAGCCGACCCATGAAACGCACCGACAAGGTCATCATCAGCTGCGCCATCACAGGCTCGATCCACACGCCCACGATGTCACCGCATTTGCCGGTCACGGCCCGGCAGATCGCCGATCAGGCCATCGAGGCCGCACACGCGGGCGCTGCAGTGCTGCATCTGCACGCCCGCGACGAGGGCACAGGCCGCCCAACGCAGGCCCCCGATGCGTTCAAGCGGTTCCTGCCCGCGATCAAGGACGGTTGCGATGCCATCGTCAACATTACCACAGGCGGCGGGCTTGGCATGACGCTGGACGAGCGTCTGGCGGCGGCGATGTGGGCCGCGCCAGAGCTTGCGTCGATGAACATGGGGTCGTTCAACTTCAACATTTCCGGTGCCGCCGACCGGTTTTCCCAGTTCCGCAACGAATGGGAACGTCCCTATCTGGAAATGACCAAGGATTTCATCCTGTCGAACACCTTTGCCCAAATCGAACGCGGCATGACCGAACTGGGTGATAAGGGCACGCGGTTCGAGTTTGAGTGTTATGACGTCGGCCATCTTTACAATCTGGCGCATTTTGCCGACCGCGGGCTAGTCAAGCCGCCCTTCTTTGTTCAGTCAATTTTTGGCATTCTTGGTGGGATCGGGCCGGAACCTGAAAACCTGATGGTGATGAAGGCCACGGCAGACCGTCTGTTCGGCAACGACTATCTGTTGTCGATTCTGGCCGCAGGGCGGCATCAGTTTCCGTTCGTCACCATGGGCGCAATTCTGGGCGGGCATGTGCGCGTCGGGCTGGAAGACAACCTGTATCTGGGTAAGGGCGAACTTGCGCCTTCCAACGCCGCCGGGGTGGAAAAGATTATCCGCATCCTGCGTGAGTTGTCGCTGACCCCGGCCACCCCGGATGAGGCGCGGGCGATGTTGGGCACCAAGGGCGCCGATCAGGTGGGGTTCTAAAGGATGCCGCGCGCCATTCCCGCAATCCGCTATCCCGCCCGGAACGCTCAGGTTCTGCTGACCAACCGCCCCGCCGGGGTGCCGCAGCCCGGTGATTTCACCTTGGCGGAGGCGGATCTGCCGCGCCTGGACGCAGGTCAGATCCTTGTGCGCAACATCTATCTGTCCGCCGACCCCGCCCAACGCGGCTGGGCCTCGGCCGAGGCGAACTATTCCGCCCCTGTTCCGCTTGGCACCCCGATGCGGGCGCTGGCGGTGGGGCAGGTGATGGAAAGCCACGCCGATGGGTTTGCGGCCGGAGATTTCGTCTATGGTTTTTTCGGCTGGCAAGATTACGCAGCCGTCGCCCCCGCTGCCGTGCTGCACAAGATCACTGAAGATGTCCCGCTGGATGCCGCCGCGTCGCTGCTGGGCATCAACGGCGTCACCGCCTATCTGGCGCTGACGCTTCTGGGCCGCCCTGTTGCGGGCGATACGCTGGTCGTGTCCACCGCCGCCGGGTCGGTGGGCAGTTTCGTGGGCCAGATCGGGGCCTCGCTGGGGGCCACGACCATCGGGCTGACGGGCGACGACGACAAGGTCAGGCGCTGCATCGCCAGCTACGGCTACGCCCATGCGATCAACTACAAGACTGCCAATCTGGACGCCGCCCTCAGGGACTGCGCGCCAAAGGGCGTGAATGTCTACTACGACAACACCGGCGGGACGATCCTGGATACCATTCTGCGACAGATGGCCATCGCCGGACGCGTCGTGCAGTGCGGCACAGCCTCGGTCGGCTCATGGCTTCCCGCCCCCACTGGCCCGCGCAACGAACGCGAGATCCTGACCCGGCGTCTGGTGTGGTCGGGCTTTGT
Source organism: Gemmobacter sp. (assembly GCA_030656535.1). Lineage (GTDB taxonomy): Bacteria > Pseudomonadota > Alphaproteobacteria > Rhodobacterales > Rhodobacteraceae > JAUSPL01. The sequence goes on along the minus strand of JAUSPL010000558.1, from coordinate 4,041 downwards.
GATCTTTGATCACATGGGTGCCTATGCCTTGGCTTGCGCCGATCTGGCCGCGATGTGGCAGGCCGGGAAGATCACTTATGACACCGACATCTCCCACGGGATCGAGGCCGCGCCGGGCGCCATTGCCGCGCTCTATTCGGGTGCGAACACCGGCAAGAAACTTATCCAGATCACCTGAGGCACGCCATGCTCATCGACCTGACCGAAGACCAGCAATCCATCGACAAGAACGTGCGCGCGCTCTGCGCCCAGTTCAGCGACGACTACTGGACGGATTGTGAAGAGAACGCCCGTTTCCCGCAGGAATACTACCGCGAAATGGCCAAGGCAGGCTGGCTTGGCATCACCATGCCCGAAGAGGTGGGCGGTGCCGCCCTTGGCGTCACGGATGCGGGCATCATGATGCATGCCTGCACGTCGTCCGGTGGCGGCTACTCTGCGGCATCGGCCATTCACATCAACCTGTTCGGGCCGCACGCCATCGTCGTGCATGGCACGAAAGAGCAGAAATCCCGCTGGCTGGAACCGCTGGTGGCAGGCGAGGAGAAAGCTTGCTTTGGCGTGACAGAGCCTGATGCAGGGCTCGATACCACGTCAATCTCTACCTTTGCCGCGCGCACCTCGGGTGGCTACATCGTGAACGGGCGCAAGGTCTGGACCTCGACCGGGCAGGTCGCCGACAAGATCCTGCTTTTGGCCCGCACAACCCCCAAGGATCAGTGCGCAAAGCCGACGCAAGGGATGACGCTGTTCTACACCCGGCTTGACCGCACCAAGGTCGAGGTGAAGCGGATCAAGAAGATGGGCCGCAACGCGGTGGACAGCAACGCGGTGTTCATCGACGGCCTGTTCATTCCCGACGAAGACCGGATCGGCGAAGAGGGCTGCGGCTTTCACTACTTGCTCGACAGTCTGAACCCCGAACGCATCCTTGTCGGGATCGAAGCCATCGGTCTGGGTCGCGATGCACTGCAACGGGCGGCGAAATATGCCAAGGACCGTGTCGTCTTCGGTCGGCCAATCGGCATGAACCAGGGCATTCAGCACCCGCTGGCCGAAGCATGGTGTTATCTCGAAAGCGCGTACTGGATGTGTCTGCGGGCTGCGGATCTTTATGACCGTGGCCAGCCTTGCGGCGCCGAGGCCAACGCCGCCAAGTTTCTGGCAGCCCGGGCGGCCTTTGATGCGGCGACCAAATCGGTGATGACGCATGGCGGCATGGGCTATGCGCGCGAATATCAGGTGGAACGTCTGTTCCGCGAGGCCATCCTGCCGCGCATCGCCCCGGTGACCGAACAGCTGATCCTGTCGTTCATCGCCGAACGGGTGCTGGATCTGCCGAAATCCTACTGAAACGGACAAGACGCAACGCGCTTGGCGCATGGGTAAAGGGGGTGTCCTGATGGCAGACGATCCTTGGGGACTGGTGGGCAAGGTGGTCACCGTGACTGGTGCTGCCAGCGGCATCGGGCGCGGCATTGCCCTTGGGTTTGGTGCGGCGGGTGCGGCGGTCGGTGTGCTGGACCATGACGGGCCGGGGGCGGCAACGGTTGCCGCCGAAATCATTGCGGCGGGGGGCAAGGCCATTGCACTGCCCTGCGACGTGACCGATGCGGCGGCCATCGCAGCGGCGGCAGATGCCGTGCAGGCGGCTTTCGGCCCTTGCACGGTGCTGGTCAACAACGCAGGCATTCTGCGGCCCGGCGCGCTTGCCACCTTGCCGCTTGCACTCTGGAACCAGCTTTTGTCGGTGAACCTGACAGGGTATTTCCTGTGCGCCCAAACCTTTGGCGCCCAGATGCGCGCGGCGGGCGGCGGAAGCCTTGTGCATATCGCGTCCATTGCCGCAGCGCACCCGACACCGCTGACCGGGGCCTATTCGGTGGCCAAGGCCGGTGTGGCGATGCTTTCCAAACAACTCGCGCTGGAATGGGCCGACGACAACATCCGGTCCAACGTCGTGAACCCGGGGATGATCCTGACAGCATTGTCGCGGTCCATCTATGACCGCCCCGGCGTGACCGAAGCGCGCGTGGCCGCCATTCCTTCGCGGCGCATCGGTGCGCCGGACGATGTTGCCGATACTGTGCTGTTTCTCGCTTCGCCGCGGTCGGGCTATGTCAATGGGGCGGAGATCACGGTGGATGGCGGCTTCACCCGCAACGTGTTGGGGCTGATCCCCCGCGCCGGGTACTGACAAGGGGGCGGGCATGAAACGGGTTGCGGTGATTGGCGCAGGGGCTGCCGGGCTTTGCGCGGCCAAGCATTTGAAGGAGGCGGGCCATTCGGTCACGATTCTTGAACTTGGCAGCCGCATCGGCGGTCTTTGGGTGTATGAAAATGACAACGGTCTGTCGCCTTGCTACAAGTCGCTGCATGTCAATTCCGAAGCGCGGGTGACCGCCTACAAGGACCATCCCTTTCCCGAAGGGTTGCCGCTTTACCCCGACCACTGGCAGATGACGGCCTATCTTGAAGGGTACGCCGACAGGTTCGGCTTGCGCCCGCTGATCCGGTTCAACGCCGGGGTATCGGCGGTGCGGCCTGCGGGTGCGGGCTGGGCGCTGACCACGCGGGGCGGGGCTGCCGAACCGTTCGATGCGGTTGTCGTGGCGTCGGGGCACCAGTCGGTGCCGCGCCACCCGCCCTTTGCGCGCGACTTTACCGGGGATTATCTGCACGCTCATGACTACCGCGTGCCCGAGCCCTTTGCAGGCAAGGATGTGCTTGTCGTCGGGATCGGCAACTCGGCCTGTGACATCGCCTCAGACATCTGCTCCCATACCGCCAGCACCACCATCGCGGCCCGGTCGCCAGTTTTGCTCATGCCGCGCATGTTTCTGGGCGTGCCGACGGCGCGGGTGCTGGCAAAGGTTGAAAAGCCCTGGATGCCCTGGCCCCTGCGGCGCACAATCCGCACGCTGATTGCGCGCATGGCGCATGGGACGATGGAACAGTGGGGGTTTCGCACGCCGAAAACCAGGACCCACCCGGCGGGCCACCACCTTTTGATCGGTCATTTCATCTGGGGCCGCATCACAGCCAAGCCCGGGATCCGGTCGGTCGAGGGGGCCCGCGTGACCTTCGACGACGGAACGGTGCGCACGTTCGACGCAATGATCGCCGCAACAGGCTATGAGGTGGAGACGCCGTTCCTTGACCCCGCCCATGCGCCGATGGACGGGCACTGGCCCGACCTGTTTCACCGCGTGGCCAAGCCTGGTGTGCCGGGCCTTTACTTCGTCGGTTTCTTCAACGTGGCGGGCGGGGGCAACATCCGCATGATGGATGATCAGGCCGAATGGGTGGCCGCGCTGGTGTCGGGCGACATGACGCTGCCTGCGCCAGCCGAAATGCAGGCCGCCATCCGGGCCGAGCAGGCGCGCATCGCGAAGCTCTATCCTGACAGCCCCAGGTATGGGCTGGAGCTTGACCCCGCGATCTACCGCGCCGATCTGGCGCGCGAGATCAAACGCGCACGCAAGCCGCGCCGGGCGGCCTGAGGCAGCCGGTTACTGCAACGCCGAAAACGAGGTCGGCTTGAGAATGGTGTTGGCGACCTTGCCCACGATCACCCCGTCACGTTCGGACTCGGCCCAGGCCTCCAGCCATTCGGGGTCAGTGGCAAAGGCGTTCCACAGCCGGTCCCGTTCGGCAAGCGAGTCCCATTCCAGCATATAGACCAGTTCCAGATGCGACGGTCCGATCACCGTGGTCCAGAACCCGATCTGGCGGATGCCGATCCGGTCCCATATCTTCAGCGTGCGGGTTTCGAACCGCCGGAGCATGGCGGGCATGCGGCCCGGCAGCACTGAATAGATGCGAAGTTCGTGGATCATCTCAGTCCCCTCAGCGTGCGGTATAGCCGCCGTCGATTACCAGTTCTGCCCCGGTGACGAACTTGGATTCGTCCGAGGCAAGGTAGAGCACCCCGTTTGCAATGTCGTCCGGTTCGCCCAGATGCCCGACAGGTTGCAATGCGTCATAAATCGCTTGCGCTTCGTCCGGGTCATTGAACCGCGCCATCGCCTTGCGCAGCAA
>JAUSPL010000547.1 GCA_030656535.1 Gemmobacter sp. | reverse complement strand
GCCAACGACAAGGCAGCCAGGCGGGGGCCGTAGCGGCGCAGGTTGGTCACCGGAGCATCCGACATCAGCGCCCGTTCCCGGCTGGAGCCTTGACGAGCACGCCGACCAGACGGCGCGCCATCGGAGCCACGATGAGGACTGTGGGGAACGCGATGATCCAGGATGGAATCCAGGCATTGATCCAAAGGTTCAGGAAGCCATCGACAAATCCGGCGTTCCGCACGGTCGCGATGCCGGACACGATGAAAGACATTAGCGCTGAAAGGACAAAGCCGAACAGGGCAGGGGCAAAGCGAGGGGGCATTTCGGTCTCCATGATTGTTGCTGGCCAACAGGTAGACCGCAACAAGACATTGCAGAAGACGCATGGATGTCACTTAATACCTGCATCGAACGCCACATCTTGGGGGCTCTACCATGCCTGATCTGAACCTGTTGGTGACGCTTGATGTCCTACTTTCGGAAGGCAGTGTCGCGGGCGCTGCCCGACGGTTGCGGCTTAGCCCCTCGGCGATGAGCCGGGCTTTGGCCAGATTGCGCGACGTGACGGGTGATCCCCTCTTGGTGCGGGCGGGTCGCAGCCTTGTCCCCACGCCGCGCGCCATCGAGCTTCGCGCTCAGGTCGGGCCGTTGGTCGAAGGGGCAAGGGCCGTGTTGCGCCCGGTCGAAGCCCTAGATCTGGTCCGGCTTGTCCGCCAGTTCACCCTGCGCAGCAGCGAAGGCTTTGTTGAAACCTTCGGGCCGCGCCTTCTGGCACTGGTGGCTGAGCAGGCGCCCGGTGTCACGCTGCAGTTCCTGACGAAGCCCGACAAGGACAGCGCCCCCCTTCGCGAAGGCGATGTCGATCTGGAAACTGGCGTGATTGACGCAGGAACCGCGCCGGAACTGCGCGCCGTTCCGCTGTTTCGTGATCGCTGGATCGGGGTCGTGCGTGGCGACCATCAACTTGCGATGGGGCACGTCGCAGCGGAAAGCTTCGCGAACTCCGGACATATCCACGTCCTGAGGCGTGGCCTGCACAGCAATGAGGTCGACGAGGCAGCGCGGGTGGCGGGGCTTGAGCGCCGAATTGTTACGGTCGTCAGCGGGTTTTCGACGGCGCTTGCCCTGGTGCGCGAGACTGACATGATCGCCACAGTTCCAGACCGACACACCCTCGGCCTGCGCAAGGGCTTGCACAGTTTTGAACTCCCTTTCGGGATCGCTCCCTTCACGATTTCGATGCTTTGGCACCCCCGCATGGATGGGGATCAAGCACATCGTTGGCTTCGTGCGCAGGTTCGGGCCGTCTGCGCCGGTCAAGATGCGGTGGGCTCATGACCTAGCGTCAGATGCACGAACAAGGTGCAAACTGCGCGTCTTCCGCAAGTGTCACGTACGGCGCACCCTTTGTCGGGTTCATCATCTGACCGAGGAGGCACGTAATGACACACATAGCTGAACTGCCCATAACCGAACGACCATATTTGGTCGGCGGGTCACATCAACAGGATGCAGAGACGGAAAAATGGCAGCAATGGCTGGCGCGCATGACGGGATTCCTCTTCGTCGTGACATTTGCGACGTCCATTCCGGCATTCTTCATTTCTTACGCACCGATCAAGGATGCATCCTTCATTCTTGGCGGAGACTTCAACATGACCGTTGCTGGAGGCGCCGTATTGGAGATGATCCTGATCGCCGCCAACGTCGGCACTGCCTTGGCGCTCTACCCGGTGCTCAAGGGGACGTTTCAGGGGCTGTCGCTGGCATTTGTCGCCGCGCGGATCATCGAAAGCACGTTCATCGCAATCGGGATCGTGGCAGTCATGGCGTTGAACTCGCTGCGGTCGGTTGCCTTCGATGCTGATCCGCAGACAATGACGGCCATCGGTGCTGCGCTTTCCGCAATTCACGACTGGACCTTCCGGCTGGGGCCTGGCGTTGTGGTAGGCGTCGGGAACGGACTCATCCTTGGCTGGATGATGTGGAGAACCCGCCTTGTGCCGCGCGCCTTGTCTACGCTTGGCCTTTTCGCTGGGCCGGCATTGCTGGCTGCTGGCGTGGCAGTCATGCTTGGCTACACCGAGGCGGGAGGTGCTGTGCAAGCAATCGCCACTATTCCGGAGTTCATCTGGGAGCTGTCACTCGGCATTTGGCTTATGATGCGCGGGTTCGATCAGTCAGCGCTTCGTCGCTTGAGCACGAGCTGATATCGCGTTCGAAGTCCGCACGGGTGCACCAATTTGCAATGGGTGGTTTGCGCCACCCGTTGCCTCAGGTCAGCCGCGCTTCGCCCACCAGATGCACGGCGACATAGTTCCATGTGGGCACCTGATCCTCGACCCCGTACCAGTCGGGCGAGATGTATCCCTCGGGGCCTTCCACGATCAGCCGGACAGGCGCGCCATCGGCAATCGCGCGTGCCTTCGGGGAATTGCGGACGAGGTGGAACTCGACAACCGACCCGTCGTCGGACAGCAGAAACTGAATGTGGCTCGCCAGGGGTCCCTCCGCGCCCTGCGCCATCAGAATACCGAAGGACCGCGCCCGCACCAGAGCGAGGCTTTGCGCGGCGTCAACGCGGCGAAAGGCGGGATTGGGATGCATCTGTACCTCTCAACCTTGGCGATTGTAGCTGACGAAGGGGGTCTTCACCCCGACCTGATCGCAAAGCATCCGGCCCCGGCAGGTGATCAACGGAGCGCAGCCGCGGCGATGACCGCGTCCAGATGCGCCCCTGCGACATAGCCATCAAGCCCCGCGATGATGGGCTGCGTCAGGTTCTTCGGGCAGGGTTGCGCCGCGCCGATCACGGTTGCAACCGGGATCACGCCGGCCCAGCTTGGATTGTCCATGTCCTCGGGCTCGTCAAGGTTCCCCGCCGCGCGGATCTTGGCCGAGGCTTCCTCGATCTCCATGCCGATCACGGCGCTCGCCTTGATGTCCTGCGCCGAGAAGGGCCGCGGCCCGGCATCCCGGCCCGGACAGAAGCGCTCGATCATCGCGTGCAGCGCGGCAACCTTCGCCTCGCCCTCGATCAGATGCGCCTGGCCAAAGCACATGACCGACCGGTAGTTGGCCGAGTGGTTGAACCCCGTGCGCGCCATCACCAGCCCGTCGAGATGGGCCATCGTCAGGCAGACCGGCACGCCGCCCTCCTGCGCGCGCAGCATCCGGCTGACCGAGGAGCCGTGCCAGTAAAGCCGCGTGCTCTCGCGCCAATAGAGGGTGGGCGTGCAATAGGGCTGTCCTCAAGCCCGATATCGGAGATCGCCTCGGTCCACTCCAAAAGTACATCTGCTGATGCTTTCACATGGCGCTTCCGGAAGGTGCGGCGGAAATCCTCGATCGAAGGGCGCTGGTCAGGGTGCAGTTCCGCGATCAGGACCAAGGCGCTCATGAGCGAACTGCGCGCGAAATCGTCCGCGCGCAGGTCAAGAATGGCATCAAGCAAAGGCTGCAGATCACCGTCGAAGGTTCCGGCGATGACGCGAAAGCTGACTTCCGTCACGGCATCGCCAAGCGTGTGATCGACGGTTCTGGTTGGTCTGCGCAGCAGGTGAAGCAGGGGGCGATAGGCATGCGTCACCTGCCATTCACCTAGCAGACAGAAGACAGGAATAAGAGCGACCAGATCAGCATCGCGCATGGACGATACAGGTTGGCGTCCGACCCGACCGATCAGTTCGACGAAAATCGGTGTCATTTCATCGCGACGCTCGCCTGCGGCGGCCATGGCGGCTTTCGGGAAAATGTCATCGCGCGCGAGGTCGCACATTATTTCGGAAGGGGTCATGGATTCGCTCTCAACGGGTGGCAAGCCTCTCAAATGCAGCGATTTCAAGCTGACGGTCAAATCATATGACAACGATTGCAGAACTCCGCGCTCGCCGCGAAACCCTCTCCACGCAGCGGTCCTCCGGCGTGGCGCGGGTCAGTTATGACCGCAAGACCGTGGACTACCGCAGCCTTGCCGAGATCGACCGGGCCATCGAGGTGCTAGACCGTGAGATCGCGACGGCCGAGGGGCGCAAAGTCATCCGGCATGTTCGCGTGATCACCACCAAGGGACTGTGACGCATGGGCTGGTTTGATGCCTTTCGCCGCCGGGGAACCGGCGGCCCTGTCGCTGTGCGCGCGGCTGGAAGGGGCGATGTCGCAGCGCCGGTTGCGAGGCTGGCGTCGACGGATCGTCAGGAGAAATAAAGTCGACCGCCAGATCTGAAGTGTGTACCAGTGTATATCCGCAAATGGGC
>JAUSPL010000545.1 GCA_030656535.1 Gemmobacter sp. | reverse complement strand
GATCTATGCAATTGCTGCGATTGGGCTGAACATTCTAACCGGCTATTGCGGTCAGGTCAGCTTGGGAACCGGCGGCTTCATGGCGGTGGGGGCCTACGCCTGCTACAAGCTGATGACGTCATTCCCCGAAATCAACATCCTGATCCACGTTTTGCTTGCGGGGGGTATAACTGCGGCTGTCGGGACGGTGTTCGGACTGCCTTCGTTGCGGATCAAGGGGTTCTACCTGGCCGTAGCGACGCTTGCGGCCCAGTTCTTTCTGGTTTGGCTGTTCAACAAGGTGCCGTGGTTCTACAACTATTCCGCCTCGGGGCAGATTTCAGCGCCTGAACGCACCTTGCTGGGGGTGGCAATTACCGGTGCAAATACGCAAGCTTGGGCAAAGTACCTGTTTTGTGCGGTCATTCTGTTTGCCTTGGCGTGGCTTGCGCGCAATTTGACGCGGGGATCCCTGGGTCGTCAGTGGATGGCCATCCGTGACATGGACATCGCGGCAGAGATCATCGGCGTAAATCCGTTGCGGGCGAAACTGTCGGCATTTGCCGTATCCAGCTTTTTCATCGGCGTGTCGGGTGCCTTGTTCTTTTCGGTCTATCTGGGTGCCGCCGAGGTCGGAGAAAGCTTTGGGATCAACAAGTCCTTCCTTGTGCTGTTCATGATCATCATCGGCGGGCTGGGGTCGATCTTTGGATCCTTTGCGGGGGCCGCATTCCTGGTGTTGCTGCCGGTGCTGTTGAAGAACTTGCTGGTGGGCGCACTTGGATGGCCCACTGACCTCGCCGCACATATCGAACTGATGATTGTCGGCGCGCTGATCGTCGTCTTTCTGATCATGGAGCCGCACGGGCTTAGCCAGCTTTGGCGAGTCACAAAAGAGAAACTCCGGCTTTGGCCCTTTCCGCATTAGGGCGGGGCGCCCAACCCAAAAAGAACCGGGCCAGTCCGGCGAATGTATCGTAACACCTTGGGAGGAAACAAGGAATGAAGCTAAGATTTGCAGCATTGGTGGCAGCGGCGATCGCCGTCGGCACCCCGGTTCTGGCACAGGACCTGCACTTTCCATCGCTAAGCTATCGGACCGGGCCGTTTGCGGCAGGTGGGATACCGTTCGCAGACGGATACAAGGACTACCTGACCCTGATCAACGAACGCGATGGCGGCATCGGCGGTGTCAAGATCCGCCAGACCGAATGCGAAACGGCCTACAACACCGAAAAAGGTGTTGAATGCTATGAGGCAATCAAAGGTGACAACCCGCTTGTGATCCAGCCTCTTTCGACGGGGATCACCTACCAGCTGATCCCCAAGGTCACGGCTGACGGAATTCCGATGCACACGCTGGGCTATGGCCGTACTTCGGCAAAGAACGGTGCGGTGTTCTCGAACGTGTTCAACTATCCGGCCAACTATTGGGACGGCGCATCAATCGCGATAAAGCACCTGCTCAGCCTGAATGGCGATGACCTCAAGGGCAAGAAAGTCTCGCTGGTCTATCACAACTCGGCCTATGGCAAAGAGCCGATCCGTACGCTCGAAGAGTTGGCCAAAAAGCACGGCTATGAACTGTCTCTGCTGCCCGTCGATAGCCCCGGCCAAGAGCAGAAGTCGCAGTGGCTGCAAATCCGCCGTGACCGTCCCGACTATGTCATCATGTGGGGCTGGGGCGTCATGAATGCCGTCGCCGTGCAAGAAGCCGTCAACATCCGGTTCCCGATGGAAAACTTTATCGGCATCTGGTGGTCCGGGTCGGAAAACGATGTGCTGCCGGCAGGCGAAGGCGCGCATGGCTATAAGTCACTCGCGATGCACGGCACCGGCATGGACTATCCGGTCTACGCGGATCTGAAAAAGTTCGTGATCGACAGCGGCAAGGCGGCTGGGGCGGGCGACCAGTTTGGTACCGTGCTGTATTCGCGCGGAATGTATGCAGCGATGCTTGCGGTTGAGGCCGCCCGCAACGCACAAGACATTCACAAGACGCCGAACATCACCCCCGCAATGATGCGCGATGGGATGGAGGCGCTTGAAATCACCGAGGCGCGGATGGTGGAACTGGGCTTGCCGAACTTTGGCCCGGCGTTTTCTGTGACCTGTCAGAACCACGGCGGCCCGGGCTTGGGGCTGGTTCAACAGTGGGACGCCAAGGAAAAGAAGTGGAACCTGATCACCGACTGGATTCAGTCGGATTCCGACGTCATCGAGCCGTTGATTACCGCTGATTCCGAGGCTTTTGCCAAGGAATCGAACATCGCGGCGCGCTGCAACTGATCTGATGTCGGGGGCCGGGTCGTCCGGCCCCCGAACACCAACCGCAATCCGAGAGGCCCGGCCATGCTTGATGTCACCCCGCAGCGTGAAACGTTGCTTGAGGTCAACAACATCGAGGTGATTTACAACCACGTCATTCTGGTTCTGAAGGGCGTCAGCCTGTCGGTGCCCAAGGGTGGGATCACCGCGCTGTTGGGTGGCAATGGCGCGGGAAAATCAACCACACTCAAGGCGATATCCGGGTTGTTGAAATCCGAACGCGGTGATGTGACCAAGGGGTCGATCCTTTACAAAGGCGAAAACATCGCCGCTGGCGATCCCGCGGACCTGGTCAAAAGGGGCGTCATCCAGGTGATGGAGGGTCGCCATTGTTTTGAACACCTGACCGTCGAGGACAACCTGTTGACCGGCGCCTATACCCGCGCCAGCAGCGCCGAGGCCGCTCGCAACCTCGAGATGGTCTACACCTACTTTCCGCGCCTGCGTGAACGTCGCAAAAGTCAGGCGGGCTATACCTCGGGCGGCGAACAGCAGATGACGGCGATCGGCCGTGCGTTGATGTCGAAACCTGAAATGGTCTTGCTGGACGAACCCTCAATGGGTCTGGCACCGCAACTGGTCGAGCAGATCTTCGAGATCGTGCGCGAAGTGAACGCCAATGAGGGCGTGACCTTTCTATTGGCCGAACAAAACACCAACGTCGCCCTGCGCTATGCCCACACCGGCTATATTTTGGAAAGCGGGCGGGTGGTGATGGAGGGGTCGGCGCAAGAGCTACGCGAAAACCCGGACGTCAAGGAGTTCTATCTGGGCATGTCGGACAAGGGCCGCAGATCGTTTCGCGATGTGCGGTCCTATCGGCGGCGCAAGCGCTGGTTGGCATGACTTTGATACAAAACTGGCAAGGGGCGCGTCCCCGCCGCTTTGCGGCCGGGACCAGGGGGGCGGCAGGACCGCAGACAGAATGAGCACATATTTCGACGACCTCGAAACCCGCACCTTTGATGAACGAGAGGCCGACATGGCGCGTGTGTTGCCGCTGCTGGTGGCTCATGCCCG
>JAUSPL010000543.1 GCA_030656535.1 Gemmobacter sp. | reverse complement strand
TTCCTGCATCTTGCGCCAGACCGAATAGGGTTTTTTCGCGCGGCCGTAGACGTCAGCTTCGATGCCCGCCTTTTCCAGTTCGCTGCGGATATCTGCGGTGATGCGGTGGATCACGTCGCCGGTTTCGCGCTGCAGGGTGATGAAGCGGCGCAAGATCGAATTGCGGGCTTCAGGGTTCAACACTCGGAAAGACAGATCTTCCAGTTCTTCGCGCATCCACTGCATACCCATACGACCTGCAAGGGGGGCGTAGATTTCCATCGTTTCCCGGGCCTTCTGGGCCTGCTTTTCGGGTCTCATGGATCGGATCGTGCGCATATTGTGCAGGCGGTCGGCCAGCTTTACCAATATGACCCGCAGGTCTTTCGACATCGCAAAAAACAGTTTGCGAAAGTTCTCGGCCTGTTTCGATTGTGTTGAGGAAAGTTGCAGGTTGGTCAGCTTGGTCACGCCGTCAACCAGTTCGGCAACTTCGGGGCCGAACATGCGCGCAACTTCGGTGAACGTGGACTTGGTGTCCTCGATGGTGTCATGCAACAGGGCGGTAACGATCGTCGCATCATCCAGCCGCATCTCGGTCAAGATTGCGGCGACAGCGACGGGATGGGTGAAATAGGATTCGCCAGAGTGGCGGACCTGGCCTTCGTGCATGGCGCGCCCATAATCGTAGGCGCGCCTGATAAGGTCTTCATTGGTGCGTGGGTTATAATTGTGCACCAGCGCGATGAGGTCCTCGACGTCGATCATCGTGCCTCATCCCGCCCAAAGGGCTTAACCTTGCCCCTGCGCTTCCATAAGGGCGCGCAGCAGACGTTCCTCTGACATGTCGTCTTGAATCGGGCGGTCCATTTCGGCACCCATCAGCAAGGCCATCTGGTCTTCTTCAGGCTCATCGACCTCGATCTGGGTCTGATGGCTGGAAATCATCCGTTCGCGCAGCGCATCTGCACCTTGGGTTTCTTCGGCGATTTCACGCAACGACACGACAGAGTTCTTGTCATCGTCGCGGTCGACCGTCAGCGGCGATCCGGCTGCGATTTCACGGGCGCGGTGCGCCGCGAGCATCACAAGCTCAAAACGGTTGGGAACTTTGTCAACGCAATCTTCGACCGTCACACGGGCCATAGGTTACTCCTGGTTCGGATCGGGGTATGGAAGCGTCTGTCTAAAGAAAAGGCGGGGGCTTGACAAGGCCGGAATCCGCGCAAGGATGCACAGCTAAATCGGCCTGATTTCGGCCAGGTCGGCTGCGGGCAGGGCGGCCAACATCTGCGCAACGGTCAATCCGGTCACGGGATGACGCCAATCAGGGGCGATATCCGCAAGGGGGACCAGCACAAAGCCGCGATCCTGCAGTCGTGGGTGCGGCAAGATCAGCTGGTCAGGTGCATGTGTCGTTTGCTGGTCAGCAGGCAAGTCGCACCAAGCTGTGAACATCGCCAAATCAGGCAAGACCGAATCACCAAACGCCAGCAGGTCAAGGTCCAGCGTCCGCATGCCCCACCGGGTGTCCCGCACACGTCCAAACTTGGCTTCCACGCCGTGAAGTGCCGCAAGCGCAGCCGCAGCAGTGCCCTCCCAATCCGCGGCGATTGCACCGTTGACATAGTCGGGCCCCGCCCCAGCGGGAAAGCAGGGGGTCCGGTACAGGGCACTGATGCGCAGGTTTCTGAACCCCAGCGCAGGCAACATGGCGGCTGCGGCCCGCAGCGTTTCGGCCGGGGACTGACGCGCAAAGTCCAGATTGCCACCAGTGGCGATTAGTACAGTGTTGGAGGTGGGGACAGGCAATGCTACACTTTCGTATGAGATGAGTTGCAGTGACGCAGAATTTCGCTACCTAGGCCGTATGATCGTCAGTCGGCTTTTCACTCCATATTAACCTTTACTCATAGAATTCGATTGGTCGATCAGATTTGAGGGGACAAATCATGTTTTACAAGGACGATCGGTTGGCGCTGTTCATTGACGGTTCCAACCTCTATGCGGCTGCCCGAGCCTTGGGTTTCGACATAGATTACAAACTGTTGCGACAAGAATTCATGCGCCGTGGCAAACTGGTTCGGGCATTTTACTATACGGCTCTACTGGAGAACGAAGAGTACTCTCCTATTCGGCCCTTGGTTGATTGGCTGAATTACAACGGATTTGCCATGGTCACAAAACCGGCCAAGGAATACACTGACAGTCAAGGCCGTCGCAAGGTCAAGGGCAACATGGATATCGAATTGACAGTCGATGCCATGGAGCTCGCGCCGCGCGTTGACCACATAGTGCTGTTTTCCGGCGACGGCGATTTTCGCCCGTTGGTGGAAGGCCTGCAACGCCAGGGTGTTCGTGTGTCGGTTGTGTCAACTATTCGCAGCCAGCCACCGATGATCGCGGATGAACTGCGCCGCCAGGCAGACAGCTTTATCGAGTTGGATGAACTGCGTGATGTCATTGGGCGCCCGCCGCGCGATCCGCGCCCGACCGACCGCGAAGAAGAGGAAGCTTCGCTGCCGTAACGTCAGATGCCAGGCGGTCGAATTCGGTATGGGGATCCCGCATTTGTCCGACCGGCAGCATCATTCTGGCTGGCCCGTTGACTGATACATTGCCGAAGACCCGACCCCTTGGGGTAAACGGGCGGATCGGAAAGGAAGGTGTGGAGTGGCTGCTGACCCAGACGATCCGGGCAGAAGTCTGGCGCCTTCTTTGAGGACAAGCGTTGCCGCAAAGTACGATCACTCCTTTCCAGCTCGGCGCGGTTCACCTTGGCGTTCATCGCGGCTCCGCCCAATGGCAGTTCCGTATCTCAAGGCAACCCTCATGGCGATTGCCAACGGCCACCCACCGTGAAGGAGAGGCGGTAATCGCGAGGGTCCGACCTCACTCGGCCCCTTCCCGCAATGCCTCAAGAAGCCGCCCGTCCGGCAGCATTGCCCATTTG
>JAUSPL010000536.1 GCA_030656535.1 Gemmobacter sp. | reverse complement strand
GGCATGCAAGGCAGGAGTCACCTCGGCCATCATCATGCCAGATCGTGCGCTGCCCAAGGGCCCGGAAGGATGTAACAGCAGCAATGGCCCCGGATCGGTGCCCATCCCGACCAGCACCCCCAAAAGCTGTGCGACCCGATCGCGTTTGGCGTCAAACCGCAGGACCAGCTCGGTTTCACGGATCGTCACCTGCCGCAGCGCTTCGCGCAGGTCACCCAGGCCAGATTCATACGCCTGAATGGTGCGTGTCAGGGCCGACACCTGTTCTTTCCCGTCGGCCGCTTGTTCCAGCCCTTCGATGGCCGCAAGCAACAAGGCCGAAGCCGACTGCGCCCGGTCCGCCACGTCGCCAGCTTGCTGGGCCAGCGCAGGGGGCGATAGCAGTAAAGACAGGCAAAAGGCGGCGGCGCGAAAGGTCATGGCCGTACGATCAGGCTTTCTCCGGTCATTTCGGGTGGTTTTGGCAGTCCCATCAGGTCAAGCAGCGTCGGTGCCACGTCGGCCAGGCGACCCGACCGCAGACTGGCACCCTCTGGCCCGCCGATCAAGATCATGGGCACAGGGTTGGTCGTATGCGATGTGTGCGGCCCGCCGGTTGCGGGGTCCACCATCGTCTCGCAGTTGCCATGATCCGCCGTCAGCAGCATGGCCCCACCCGCCGCACGCAGCGCCGGAATGACTCGGGTCAACGCCCTGTCCACGGCCTCACACGCTGCTATCGCCGCAGGCAGGCTTCCTGTATGGCCGACCATGTCCGGATTGGCATAGTTCACCACGATCAGATCATAGTCCGCAGCAATGGCTTCCAGCAACCGTTCCGTTACCTCGCAAGACGACATTTCCGGTTGCAGATCATAGGTTGCAACTTTTGGCGACAACGGCATGGCCCGATCTTCGCCCGTCTGTGGGGTTTCACGTCCGCCATTCAGAAAGAACGTCACATGGGGGTATTTTTCCGTCTCGGCCACCCGGAATTGCCGTAACCCGTGTTTCGCCACCCATTCACCCAAGGTGTTCTCAAGGGTCTGCTTTGGGTAAGCCGCAGTCATATAGCGGTCATGCGCGGCGGAATAGTCGACCATCCCCAGCAGGGCTGCCAGTTTCGGCCGGCGTCCGCGATCAAACCCGGAAAAGTCAGGGTCGCCAATCGCCGCAAGGATTTCCCGCGCCCGGTCGGCACGGAAATTCAGGCAAAACACCCCGTCGCCGTCGCGGATGCCCCTGTAGCCTTCGATGCAGCTTGGCTGGATGAACTCATCTGTTTCGTGCCGCAGCTCATAAGCGGCCTCGATCGCGTCGGCGGCGTCGACATGCACCCCTCCGCCGCCGCGGATCTGGTCGCCGTCCATCATGCAGCGATAGGCCGGTTCGACCCGGTCCCAGCGGTTATCGCGGTCCATCACGAAATAGCGCCCGATCACAGTCGCCACGCGGGCGCCTGAGGGCAAGCCCGCCTCCAAAGTGTCCAGATACCCGGCCGCAGATTTGGGCGCCACGTCGCGTCCGTCGGTGATGGCATGGATCGCGACCGGCACCCCGGCCCCCGCAATGACCCCGGCTGCCGCAAGCATATGCCTAAGGTGCCCATGCACCCCGCCATCCGAAGCCACCCCCATAAGATGCGCGGTTCCACCTGATGCTTTCAGTGTTTCGATGAACGTCAGAATCGCGGGACTCCGCGCAAAGGACCCATCTTCGATCGCCAGATCAATCGCGCCAAGGTCCATCGCCACAACGCGGCCCGCCCCGATATTTGTGTGCCCGACCTCAGAGTTGCCCATCTGTCCGGTCGGCAGGCCCACGTCCGGGCCATGGGTGATCAGCGTCGCGTGGGGGCAGTTGGCCATCGCGTCATCAAACGCAGGAGTATCAGCCAGAAATGGTGCATTGGCGGTATGATCGTCAGACAGACCCCAGCCGTCCAGAATGCACAGCACAACAGGTTTGGGGCAAGGTCTGGTCAAATCGCGGCCTCCGGGCTTTGTTCCGTTCTATGCGCGCAAGCCCGGCCCGGCAACCACCCTCACATCACGGCTGCCTTACTGCTGGACCGTTTGTAACCAGGCGACCAGATCGGCAATCGGTTTGGTGGTCAGGATCGGCATCCCGTTCGGCGCCTTGATCGGGGTGTCTTGTTCCCCGAACAGCTGCCCAAACAGCGGCATCGACGACCCGTGCGATACCAGCGGGTCGCGCCCGTCGATGCGCATCACCACCCGGATCATCGGAAACACGCCGGCATTGCCCGATGACAGCGCGGTCAGGTCCGTCGGCTGCACCATCAACACCGGCGCCATCGGCCCTTGCCCCTTGGCCTCGATCCCGTGACAGGTGGCGCAATAGCGGGTGAACAGGGACTGCCCTTCCGCGACATCCTGACCCGCAGCGGGCAGGGCCAACACGGCACTCAGTAAGGCGCTCAGGTGTAAAAGGCGGGGCATTGCGGACTCCCAGTGTGCTAAAACACCAGTATGCGCGGGGATCCGCGCCCCGTCATTGATCAAAGTCAAGTTGGTCCGCATGTCTTGCGCAGTCAAACCTTTGCCAACAGGACATGTCGGCGAACCTGGTTTTGGCCAGACCCGAACCCTCTGTACAGCCCGGACCCCCTTTACAGATGTCACCGCGCCTAAGCCCTATGATAGGGACCGCCCGCCAATATGGTGGCCGCACGATAAAGCTGTTCCGCCAGCATCACCCGGACAAGCATGTGTGGCCAAACCATAGGGCCAAAGCTGATCAACAGATCTGCCCGCGCCCGCAGGCCTGGGTCAATGCCGTCCGCGCCACCGATCACAAAGGCGATGTCCTGACGCCCGCCATCGCGCCAGTCCGCCAGCTTGTGCGCAAAGGATGGCGACGACATGACTGCGCCCCGTTCATCCATGCACACCAGCACTGCCCCCGAAGGAACAACGCGGTCCAGCAGGTCGGCCTCGGCTGCCATTCCGCCCCCGCGCTTGTCCTCGACCTCATGCACGGACGCAGGGCCAAGCCCCAAAGCGCGCCCCGTGCGATCGAATCGCGTCAGGTAGTCGCGCAACATCTCGGCCTCGGGGCCGGATCGCAGCCGCCCCACGACGCAAAGATGCACGCGCATCAGACCACGTCAGGCCGATGCTGTGCGCCGGGCATCCACATCTTTTCCAGCTGATAGAATTCGCGGACTTCGGGACGGAACACATGAACGATCACGTCGCCGGTGTCGATCAATACCCAGTCGCCGGTTTCCTTGCCTTCTACCTTGGACACAAGACTGAACTGTTCCTTCAGCCGTTCCATAAGCTTGTCAGAGATCGCGGCGACCTGACGCGACGACCGACCTGAACAGATTACCATGTAATCCGCCATTTCAGACCGTCCACGCAGGTCGATTTCCACGACCTCTTCGGCCTTGTCATCGTCTAGTGAAGCCAGCACTGCGGCCAAAAGCTGCTCGCTGGTGTAATTTGCGTCGGGGGAAGCCACACGAGCCGCCCTCGGCCCGACGGGCAGGCCCGTCGCAGGATCAGAATGAGACAGGACATCGTCCTCCAGAAGAAGCGCCGCTGGTGCCCCGGCACCGGGCATACCCGCAGCCTAGCATCGCCAGAGCGAAATCTCAATGACGGGCAGGGCGGAACGCAGCCGCATAGCCGACCTTGGGGGCGTGTGCAAGCGTTACCCGTCCTGAGGTCCCGAGATCATGCCGCAGCGCAGCGGACCACAAGCTTGCGCGACGGGCCGGAACGGCGTAATACGCACGCCCATGAGCCGCTTTTTCGACATAGACGACCACGCCCGCCTGCCTTGGCGGTTTTACGGCCAGATGGTCTCTGCCCTTGCGCGACTTTGACGCGTCGGGGCGATGCCCCACGACTGTCCTCTGCAAAGCCAAATCCTTATATATCGGGAAAGAGCCATGACCGCTCCGAGAACGCTTTACGACAAGATCTGGGATGACCACGTCGTCCATACCGCTGATGACGGCACCTGCCTTTTGTACATCGACCGCCATCTGGTGCACGAAGTCACCAGCCCGCAGGCATTTGAAGGTCTGCGGATGACCGGTCGCACGGTGCGCGCACCCGAAAAGACCATCGCGGTGCCAGACCACAACGTTCCCACTACGCTGGACCGGGCCAACGCCGCAACCATGACCGAGGACAGCCGTGTTCAGGTCGAGGCGCTGGACAAGAACGCCAAGGATTTCGGGATCAACTACTATCCGGTGTCCGACGTGCGCCAAGGTATCGTGCACATCGTCGGCCCTGAGCAGGGCTGGACCCTGCCGGGCATGACGGTCGTTTGCGGCGACAGCCACACCGCGACCCATGGCGCTTTTGGCGCCTTGGCCCATGGCATCGGCACGTCCGAGGTCGAGCATGTTCTGGCAACGCAAACGCTGATTCAGCGCAAGGGCAAGAACATGAAGGTGGAAATCACCGGAAGCTTGCGCCCCGGCGTCACCGCCAAGGACATCACGCTTTCGGTGATCGGTGTCACCGGGACTGCGGGCGGCACTGGCTATGTCATCGAGTACTGCGGTCAGGCGATCCGCGAACTGTCGATGGAAGGCCGCATGACGGTCTGCAACATGGCGATCGAGGGCGGCGCCCGCGCTGGTTTGATTGCACCTGACGAAACAACCTATGCCTATTGCATGGGTCGCCCGCATGCGCCGAAGGGCGCCGCGTGGGAGGCTGCTGTCGCCTACTGGAAAACGCTTTTTTCGGATGACGGCGCGAAGTGGGACAAGGTTGTGACGCTGAAAGGCGAAGACATCGCCCCCGTTGTGACCTGGGGCACCTCGCCCGAGGACGTGTTGCCGATTACCGCCGTGGTGCCCAGCCCTGACGATTTCACCGGCGGCAAGGTCGAAGCCGTCAAGCGCAGTCTGGAGTACATGGGCCTGACGCCGGGGCAAAAGCTGTCGGACATCAAGATCGACACCGTTTTCATCGGGTCATGCACCAACGGCCGGATCGAGGATTTGCGGGCGGCTGCCGCAATCCTTAAGGGCAAGAAGAAAAAGGACGGCATCCGCGCGATGGTCGTGCCGGGGTCCGGTCTGGTCCGCGCGCAGGCCGAGGAAGAAGGCCTGGCGCAGATCTTTATCGACGCGGGCTTTGAATGGCGTCTGGCCGGGTGCTCGATGTGTCTTGCGATGAACCCTGACCAGTTGTCGCCTGGAGAACGCTGTGCGGCCACGTCCAACCGCAACTTTGAAGGGCGCCAGGGCCGCGGCGGTCGCACACACTTGCTGAGCCCTGCCATGGCCGCTGCCGCAGCACTGACGGGTCATCTGACCGACGTGCGCGAGCTGCTCGTCGAGAACGCGTAAGGAACCGGAAAGATGGAAAAATTCACCAAACTGACGGGTATTGCCGCGCCGATGCCGCTGGTCAACATCGACACCGACATGATCATCCCGAAACAGTTCCTCAAGACCATCAAGAGGTCGGGGCTGGGGGTCAACCTGTTCGATGAGATGCGCTTTACCCAGGACGGCAAGGAAATACCGGACTTCGTGCTGAACCAGCCGGCCTATCGCGAAACGCAGATCCTGATCGCGGGCGATAACTTTGGCTGCGGATCTTCGCGTGAACATGCCCCTTGGGCGCTGTTGGATTTCGGGATCCGCTGCGTGATTTCCACCAGCTTTGCGGACATCTTTTTCAACAACTGCTTCCAGAACGGCATTTTGCCGATCAAGCTGCCGCAAGAGGCTGTCGACATCCTGATGGATGACGCCAGAAAGGGGGCCAACGCCCGGATCACCGTTGATCTGGAAGGTCAGACAGTCACCACATCCGACGGCCAGAGCTTTGGCTTTGATGTGGATGCGTTCCGCAAGCACTGCCTTTTGAACGGGCTGGACGACATCGGACTCAGTCTGGAAAAGGTCTCGGCCATTGACGCGTTCGAGGCAAAAGCCCAGGCGCTGCGCCCCTGGGTCTGACCTGAGCGCTAGGCGACTTGTGCCCCTTTTCACCGTGCACACTACATCTGGACCGCCCTTCGGGGCGGTCCTTCAAATTTCTCGGAAATGATGCAATGGGGCGACAATGTCACCGCGTTGTCGCCACAAATTAACGGTTTCTTTCAGGGGCGGTTGCGGGATTCCCTGAAAGGTGGCAAAAAGTGGGCAAGATTGAGGCAATCCGCCACAAAGCGCGGGCTCAGGCAGAAACATGGGTGTTGCGTGGCAGTTCGCATCGCCATATCGAGGATGGCTTGACGGTGATCACGCGGCTCATGGGCGCGCTCGTGCGCGCATTGCTGGTGATGGTTCTCATCGCCACGCCTTCGTTGCTTTTGCCATCGGTAAGCGCGGATGCAAAACAGATGGTGGCGTTGGTGTCGCTGTTTCTGGGTGCGCTGGTGCTGGTGGAATACACCTCGACCTATCCCAGCCTCGTAGAATTCCGGCATGCGCCCCCCTTCAACCGGATGCGGTTCTTGATGTTGTTCATCACCGTGTTCCTTTTGTCGGTCATTGTGCGCGGCAAGACCGATCCGACCAATCTGACCGCATTGGTGGAGGCCGTCGGCACACTGATCGGCCGCGCCATTGATTTTCCCTACAGCCCCGTGCGTCTTGTGGTGCTGATGCTGCCCGACGACATGTTGGCCGAGCATGTGTCGGTGATACGGACTGCCGCTGGGATCAGCTATCTGACGTCGTTGCTGACCTTGGCGGTTTTTGTGATCTTGATTCGCACGGGCAGCTGGCCGGGCCGCGTCAGTGCCTTCAACGTCTGGCTGAACCTACCCACATTCGATCCGACAGCCGGTGGCGATGTCGTGGATCGGCTGGAGCGTGATGCCCGCGTTAACATTGCGTTAGGCTTTTTGCTGCCATTCTTGATCCCGGCGGTCATCAAGGCCGCGACCAGCGGGATCGCGCCAATCACCCTAAGCGCGCCGCATATGATGATCTGGACAATGGCCGCATGGTCTTTTCTTCCCGCCAGTCTGTTCATGCGCGGAATCGCAATGGGCCATGTGGCCGAGATGATCCGCGAAAAGCGGCGCCAATCGGGCAACACCGCCGAGGGGCGTTTGGCCACGGCCTGATCTTGGCGCTGCTGGCGCTCGTCCTGTTTGCAGGGCCTGCACTGGCCGGGCCGCTGCGGGTGGCCACGTTCCACACCGATCTGTCGCGCAAGGGCCCTGGGTTGTTGTTAAGGGATATCCTGTCGGGCAAGGACCCTCAGGTCCGGGCTGTCGTCGGCGTGATCGCCTGGGCAAAGCCCGACATGATATTGCTGACCGGAATGGATCAAGATCATGATCTGCGGGCGCTGACCGCGCTGGCCGACGCCTTGGGGGACGTGGGGGCAGGCTATCCGCACCGCTTTGCGTTGCCGTCGAAC
Source organism: Gemmobacter sp. (assembly GCA_030656535.1). GTDB lineage: Bacteria > Pseudomonadota > Alphaproteobacteria > Rhodobacterales > Rhodobacteraceae > JAUSPL01. Next base: position 231 of record JAUSPL010000536.1, on the reverse strand, counting down.
CGGGGCATGCGGACAGGGCTGGACCTGGATGGTGACGGGCGGTTGGGCGGGCTGGAGGACGCGCAAGGGTACGGGCGGTTCACCGGCGATGGCGCGATGGCGATTTTGTCGCGACTGCCGATTGACCTGAACGGGGTCCGGGATTTCTCGGAAATGCTGTGGCGTGACCTTCCCGGCGCGTTGGTCACTGCAGCGGGGCCGCCTGAACAGCGGCTGTCGTCTGCGGGGCAT
>JAUSPL010000535.1 GCA_030656535.1 Gemmobacter sp. | reverse complement strand
CGGTGAATTCGGGATGGGGGCAGAAATCGGCATCGCGACAGGCAAGTTGCACGCACGCGGGCCGGTCGGGGCGGAACAACTGACCACCTTCAAATACCTGGTCACGGGTGACGGCACCTGCCGGGCCTGACAGATCCTGGGTCCCACGCGCCAGCCGCAATTGACCTGGCACGGAGGAACAGGACCCGTCTGCCCTGCGGGTGTCGGTTGACCCGCTCCCAGAGTTTGACCGCTGACGGCGTGCAGAAACAATCAGGTTTTCGGCAAAATCGTGCTGGTCAAAAGCTCAGCACGATTTCGGTTTCCGCAAGGCGCGTTGTCATGCGCCTCGCCTGGCGTTCTGCCTCCTCGGAAAGCAAGGCGAAGTGGACTTGCGCGGGCGAGACGTCGGTGGGGGCCACGGGCAAAGCCTTCAGCAGGTCCCACAGGGCGGGCTCGACCTTAAGCCGCCGGGCGGTGCCGGTCAGGTGCCAATTTCTCCCGTCATTGTCCACGCTCACCCGCCCCCCCCACGGCATTGCGCTTTCCAGGCACTGCAGCGCCAAAAACGCCAGCTTTACCTCAAGCCGGGGCAGGTCGCCCGCGACAAGCCAGTCAACCGTCAGGCGACCGCCCTTGGTTGTATCGGCCAAGATCGACGTGATCTCGGGACGTCCCATGCGCTGATCGGCCGAGGCTGCGCCAAAAGCGACGCGAAAATACCTGATGCGGGCATTTGCACTGGCAACACTTTCCGAGATCAGCGCCATTTCGGGGCTGACGCTCGGGCTGTCCATCATCAGCAGTTCGACCCCATTGCCGATTGCCCCCAATGGGCTGATAAGGTCGTGGCAGATCCTAGACCCCAAAAGGGCCGTCAGGTCCGGTCTGTCGCGCATGGGGTGCCTTTCCAAGTACGGAGTTAGTGAATGAGCGGTCTAAGCGGGTTTCTGGAGCCTGGGATGCGGGTCTTGCATCCTGACCGGCCCGACTGGGGCATTGGTCAGGTTCAATCCAACATCGGCGGACGAGTCACCGTGAACTTTGAGAATGCGGGGAAAGTGGTCATACTCGTCGCGCGTGTTACACTGGTTCCGGTTTATGGAACCTGACGCCAGTATAGGTTGCATTTTCCTCCCAGTTCAACCCTGCGATGATTCCGGGTCTGTTTGTGTTGCAATCTGATCTGCCGCTGCCTAAAACCCCGCTGTGACGCCACAGATAGACCGGACCCCAGGGATGCCCAGCCCCAATGACCCCGCAAGAGCCCTATTACACGCTGCGTCTTGCTGCCGATGACCGCGATCTGCGCGCGGCGCAGCGTTTGCGGTTTCAAGTGTTCATCGAAGAACTGGGCGGTGACGGGCCTCTGGTCGATCACCACGCGCGGCTCGAAGCGGATGAGTTCGATCCGTATTTTGACCACCTGTTGCTGATTGATACCCGCCGTGATCCTGCGTTGCTGGAGGATGTGGTCGGGGTCTACCGCCTGCTGACCAGTGAGAATGCGGATCGGATAGGGCGGTTCTACTCGGAAACAGAATATGACCTGACGGCGCTTCGATCCAGCGGGCGGCGGTTGTTGGAACTGGGGCGATCTTGTGTGCATCCCGATCATCGGGGTGGCACTGCCATGTTTCACCTGTGGAATGCGCTGGCCGAATATGTGTTGCACCACGACATTGAGATCATGTTCGGTGTTGCAAGCTTTCATGGGACTGACGTCAGCGCATTGAGCATGCCGCTGGCTTACCTGCACCAAAACCACCTTGCCCCACCCGACATCCGGGTTCGTGCCCGTCCCGATTCGTTTCAGGCGATGGACCTTGTGCCCGTTGATCAGATCGACCGTCGTGCGGCGATGGCCGCGACACCAGCGCTGATCAAGGCCTATATCCGGCTGGGAGGGTTTGTCGGCGATGGGGCGTGGGTTGACCATGCGTTCAACACAACTGACGTCTGCCTTGTGATGGACACTGCTCGCATGTCGACAAAGCACAGGGATTTCTATGTGCGCAAGCAAGGGAATTTCGAGTGACGACCTGGCGCTCTGATGCCGAAACCGAACCTTTTCATTTGGGGCCAATGGGGTGGCTGCGGGTGGTTTTGCGGGGCGGTGTGTTGGCGGTTGTAATCTATGGCGGTCTTCTTGTGTTGCTGGTGCTGCGTCTGGTGGAGCGCCCCCTGTTCGGGATGCGGCGCCCGCTGACCCCACATATCACGCAGCTCGTCTGTCGGTCCGCCTTTGCAATCCTTGGCATCGGGTTTTCGACACGCGGCGTGCCGATGCAGGGCCGTGGTGCCGTGGTCGCGAACCATGCAAGCTGGCTCGATATCTTCAGCCTGAATGCCCCCCAGCGCGTCTATTTCGTGTCCAAATCCGAGGTCGCGGGCTGGCCCGCCATCGGATGGCTGGCGCGGGCGACCGGCACGGTGTTCATTCAACGCAAAGGGACAGAGGCGCTGGCGCAAAAGTCGGTATTCGTGGAAAGGCTGCGTGCCGGGCACCACCTTTTGTTCTTTCCCGAAGGGACGTCGACAGACGGGCTGCGGGTTCTGCCCTTCAAGTCCACACTGTTTGCGGCGTTCTTTGCCGATGGTCTGGACCGTATCTTGCAGGTGCAGCCGGTGACGGTCATCTATGCGGCACCACCGGATCAAGACCCAAGGTTCTATGGCTGGTGGGGC
>JAUSPL010000526.1 GCA_030656535.1 Gemmobacter sp. | reverse complement strand
CAGATGCGAGGTGGTGATCCACGCGTCAGCCTGCAGGTCATTGGCCAGCGCCACCATGACTTCGACCGGCACACCATGTCGCGCCCAAGTGTAGTCGCCCGGTCTTGGCCTGTCTTGCGCCAGCGCCAGAGTCGAGTCGTTGGTGGCCATCCAGTCCATGAACCGCACCAGTCGGGTGCCCCGCAGACGGTCGGTCCAGTCCGGGTTAAAGATTTTACCGGCGGTCAAGGCATCCACCCGGTCTTCGCGCACCACCTGAATGTTGCGGAACGGGTCGGCGGGATCGGTGCGGGTCAGTGTCATCAGCACGGACCCTTCGCCGGGGGTAAAGTCAAACATGAACCGGCCCGGCACCGTTTGGATGTTTTCTGCGCGACCTTCCAGCCGCAGGTCGCCCTTTCCGTCGTGCATCAGGACATATCGACCTGCGCTGGCCGCAGACTCGGGCGGAAGATCGGTCAGGATCAGGCTGGAAATGCCGGTCAGTTCAGGTGGGATCGATGTTGGCCAGCCATCAGTATCCAGCACACCGGCCCGGGCCAGATCATCATGCCCCCAGCCGCCCCACTGCCCCTGCAGGTGGCCGACCCAAGGGCGCGCGGTTTTGAAAACGTCCAGAAACGGCTGCTGCGTCGACCAATCGGTCACGCCGGCAAGGCCAAATCCAAGGTTGTCGCGCAAGATGCCGTCGGGCGGGTCCAAGCCGATTGGCGCGGGGCTGGTCCCGGCGTCAGGTTGCTTGATGTCGATAGTGGCGGTTGCAGCCGCCGGGTCTGATGGTGCGGGTGCCATTGGCCTGGTGACCTGCGCCGGCGAACTTGCCAGACTGCGCTGGGTCTGCACCGCCTGCCATGCAATCGCCTGCATCTGATCTGCCATCGGCCCAGTAACAACGGTTGATCGGTTCGACCAGACCCGCATCAATCGGGGCGGCAGGCCGGAAGGGTCCAGCCCGGTGATGGCCGCATTCATGACAAGCGCGACGAAATACAGTCCGCGATCATTCAGGTGGATGTCGTCGGCGAACACGTCTTCGATCCGGTCAAGTCCGGGAACCTGACCGGCCGCGATCGCATCGGCCAGCAGCCCCATGGCTTGCCCGGCAGGTATCAGGGTCATTGGCTCGGCGGTGTCGGGTCGGGTCGCATTGACCGCGTCGACAACGCCCTGCCATTTTGGCAGATCCTCCACCAGCCGTTGTCGCCACGGAACATGACCGCTTGGGTCATGTGCGATCACGGCACCGGGGCCGCTGTTCAGGCTGTGCCAGGTTTCATAAAGGAACACCCGCGCCGTGCCATTGGCCTGTATCGCAAGATCGTAGTAGCGCTGGGCTGCACCTGGGGTGTCAGACCATTGCAGGTGGTTGTCCAGGGGAATGGCCTCGGTCAACACAACGGCATCAATCTGGCCAGTGGCCAGCCGGTCGCGTGCGTTCACACCTTCGGCCTTGTCGCCATTGTCCCAGTTCCACTGCAACGGAGCGCCATTGATGATCTGATATTCGGCGGTGAGTTGGACCCCCTGATGGCGTGCCGCGGTTTCCACCATGCCAGGCAAGGTGGGGCCGATCAGACTGTGTCCGATGAACAAGAGATTGGCCATCAATCCAAGCAGGCTCACACCGCCACCCCCGTATGCGGGGCCGCGCGCACCACTTGCCACACCAGGTGTTGCAGAGCGGCAGCGATCGCGGGGTCAACCGGAGTCATCGCCGATCCATCAGCGCGCACCAGAAGATGCGGCAGACCCTCGGGCGTGCGGTGATACAGGGTCGCAAAATGGGTCAGCGCAATCACGTAATTTCCCAGATCATTCAGGTGGATGGGGTCCTGCGTGCCATCGGGCATCCGGGCGAACAGATCTTCGCGGCGCGACAGCCCGGGAATGGCGCCGGATTCAGCCGCGCGGGTGACGGCGGCCATAACCTGCCCGCCGGGGATAAGATGGATCTGCCCGCCCGCATCCCATGCAAGCGCGCCAGCCATCACCTCGGCCAGCCAATGGCGATCAAGATCGGTATCCAGCCGGGTCAACCAACCATCGGGGTCATCCAGCCGGTGCCAGGTTTCATAAAGATAGAGCCGCACGCCGGGGTTGCCTTGTCGGGCCAATGCCGCCCATTTCGCCAGATAGTGCGGGCTGGCATGCCACAAAATCGCGTCACGCAGTTCCACCATCTCGGTCAGAACCACAGCGTCATATCCGCCCTGCGTCAACGCCTCGCGGGCGGGGCGATAGCGTGGGCTGTCGGTATCCAGCCCATGGATCGGGACCCGGCTTTCCCAATGCGCGCGCAAAGGGGTGCCCCAGCCGATCTGGGCGGCATAGTCATGCCCGGCCAGTTGCGCCAGCATCGCGGGCATATCGCGGCCCACAAGGCTGTGACCAAGGTGATAGCACCGCAAAGGCCCGGCTGGCGGTTCCAGAATGGTTTGCGTGGCCGCAAGTGCTGCGGCATCGACGGGCTGGCGCGGCACGGGCAAGGCCGGTCCGCGCCGCCAGGTCCGCCATCCCAGCGCCCCCGCGCCCAAAGTCAGAACGGAAAGCCCAGCGGTGATCAGCATCCTGCGTTGCATCCTTGCTCCGTATCTCGATCAGCCCCGGCTTTGCAAACTGAGTGTAGCTGGCTATGCTAGCGCCACATGTCTATGAAATAAAGGCTTCGCCGGTGAACAGGCTGTTGATCGTTGCCACCGCTCCGGTGATCGAAGAAGGCGAAACCTTGCGGCTGGACGTGAAGTTCGTCGATGGCATGCGTGCGCATTGCGCGCTGTGGTCTGGCCCTGTGCGCTGCGTCCTGCGGCGCGGCGCGACCGAGGTGCCGTTTGGGGCAAGTTATCGCCCGGAGGATCTGGGTTTTGATCTTGCTCTGATGAACGCAGGCGACGTGATCGGCGCAATGCAACTGGACGGCGCTGTGGCGGTCTTTGCGGCGGCTGACGATGCGCAGGCGCTGGGACTGGTCGGTGTCGCGCGGACGGCGGGGGCCAAAATCGTCTATTCGTTGGAATACACGCTGGAGACCCGGTTGCAGATTGTGCGGCTGGACCCTGCGCGCGGATTTGCACGCCGCATCTGGTCGATGTTGTGGAACATGCGCCAGGAACGCCGCCGGGTGGCTGCGTTGCGCGCGGCAGACGGGGTGCAGGCGAATGGATACCCGGCCTATGATGCCTATCGCGGCCTGAATCCGCACACGATGATGTATCTGGATGGGCGAATGACCCCCGCCCTGATGGCGACCCGGGCGGAAATGGCCGCGCGGCGGTCGCATCTGGTCACAGGGGGGCCACTGCGCCTGATCCATTCGGGGCGGCTGGAGCCCATGAAGGGCGCGCAGGATCTGCTGCCGGTCATGGCGGCGCTGCGCGCTGCCGGGGTTGCGGCCACACTCGATATCTATGGTGCGGGCTCGATGAAAGACCACCTTGTCGAAGGTGCCAAGGCGTTTGGCGGAACAGTCACCTTGCACGATCCGGTAGATTTTGTATCGCGTCTGGTGCCGATCAGCCGTCGTACCGCGGACATATTCCTGTCCTGTCATCGTCAGTCCGACCCGTCGTGCAGCTATATCGAGGCAATGGGCTGTGGTTTGACCGTGGTTGGTTATGCCAACCGCATGTGGACGCGGATGCAGGCCGATGCAGGCGTGGGCGCGGTCGCGCCTTTGGGAAATGTCGCGGGTCTGGTCGCCGCAATTGGCGCGCTGGATCATGAGCGGGTTGAACTGGCGGAGGCCTGCGACAGGTCGTTGGCCTTTGCCAAGGCGCATGACTTTCCGACAGAGTTCGCGCGGCGCATGGACCATCTGCGTGCGCTTACGCTGCCGGAAGGCTGAAGCCCGCCAGGATCAGCCCGGCCCCGATTCCGAACCGCCCATGCAACACATCGCCCTTGGCAAACGGATGCACGGGTGTCGCAAACCGGGCGACCAATCGCCCGGTCGCGAGTTCGGGTGTGATCGTCAGGCATTCAAACCCGAAAATCGTACGGCTGGCGGGGAACTGGCACTTGTAAGCCGCTTCCTTGGCGCTGAAAATCAACCGTGCCCAACGTGCCGGATTGGATTGGGTTGACAGCCAGCGGCGTTCCGACGCGGTGCAAATGATGTCCAGCAGGTCATCCGGCAGCGGCTCATCTGGCTCGGCGTCGATGCCAAGCGCCGCGCACTGTCGCGCCGGTGCGACAACGGCCACCGCAAGAATGCCGGTGTGCGTGATGCTGCCAGACGTGCCGCGTGGCCAGCACGGGGCGCGATCTTCGCCCATGGGGATGGCGGCAGGCGGCAGGCCAAGGGCCATCAGCGCGTCGCGGGCCGCCGCGCGTCCGGCGGCGAATTCGGCACGGCGCGCGGCCACCGCGCCTGCGACAGCAGGTGCCTCGGACGGGTGGGGCGCTGGAGGTGAGTCCAGGCTGCGGGCCGCTACCTCGACCCCTGGGGGAAACAGGCGTTGGGCGACCTGTTCTGCCTCGGTGGCAAGCGACACCGGATCAGGCCTCGCGCCGGGCGCGCAAGGCACGCCGGGCGGACATGGCATCGGCGCGGGCCCCGGCCCGGTCGGCCACTGCCGTCGCGGGGGGGGGCATCTTTGGTGCATCGTCCAGATGGGCCGCCAGTGCGGCAAGGGTCGGAAAACGGAAAATATCGGTGATCGACAGCTTGGTCGTGCCCAAGGCAGCCCGGATTTCCCGGTGCGCCTGTACAGCCAGCAGCGAATGCCCCCCCAGCGCAAAAAAGTTGTCGCGTGCGCCGATCGTTGGCACGTTCAGGACCCGTTGCCAGACGGCGGCTATTGTCGCCGCGACACCCACTTCGGGCGCTTCGAACGTCTCGGGGGTTTGTGCGGTGGCGGTGGGCGGTGGCAGGGCCTTGCGGTCCACCTTGCGGTTCGGGGTCAGGGGGAAGTCGCCCAGCTTGACCACATGCGTGGGCACCATGTGGTCGGGCAACAGCCCTGCCAGATGCGCGCGCAAGGCCTCGGTGGCAAGCCAGGTGTCGCCCGTGACATAGGCCACCAGCCGCAGATCGCCCGGCGTGTCCTCGCGGGCCATCACCACGGCCTGCCTGACACCCGGGAAGGTTTCGGCCACGGCTTCGATTTCCCCCAGTTCAATCCGATAGCCGCGCAGTTTGACCTGATGGTCGGCACGGCCGAGGAAGTCCAGCTTGCCGTCCGGCCGCCAGCGCACCAGATCGCCGGTGCGATACATTCGACCCGGGTGGAACGGATTGGGCTTGAACCGGTCATCGGTCAGGTCGGGCCGCTGCCAATAGCCGCGCGCGACACCGGCACCGCCGATCCACAATTCGCCGGGCGTCCCGATCGGTTGCGGGTCCAGTGCATCGTTCAGCACATAGACCTGGGTGTTCGCGATCGGGGTGCCGATATTGACCGTCGCCTCATCCGGGTTTGCGGTTTCGGTGGTCGACCAGATGGTCGTTTCGGTCGGACCATACATATTCAGGATCCGGGCTTGCGTCGCCCTTTGCAGATCGGCGATCAATGCTCCGGGCAAGGCCTCGCCACCGATCATCAACGTTTGCAAATGCGGCAGGGCTGCGCGCGCCTCGTCGTTCATCGCGATCATGCGGGCCATCGACGGGGTACATTGCAGATGGGTTGCGCTGTGGCGGGTGATCTGGGCGGCGATGGAATAGTCGCCCTCGGCCACTTGTGCCCCGGCATTGGCGCGGCGCAGAACTTCGGCCAACGGATACAACCCTTCCAGAACGGTTTCCTTGGCGATGCCAAAATCAATCAGGCAGGCGATTTCGCCGATGCCAAGACGTTTCAACTGTTCAACCCGCGCAAGGCAGTCGTCCACGGTGCCAAACAGGCCCGAGTCTTCAAAATAGCGCTGAAAGGCGAAGTCCAGGATCGCCTCGGTTTCATCCGTTGACAGGCTGCGCAGGTCGATTTCCGAGGGGTTGGTGACACCGTTGGGACGTTTGAAGGCAGGAAACGCCCAGGCGTATTGCTTGACCAGCCCGGCGGCGGACCGCAGATAGTCTTTCATCGGGTCGCGGGCGATCTGGCGGGCCAGATCGCGGTCGCGGGCGACAAAGGTGTGCAGCATCAGGGTGACGGTGAAATTCGCCGGGTCGCGGCCCCCGTCGCGCAGGGCCTTGTGATAGATGGCGATCTTGCCTTCCAATTCGTCGATGCTCTGGCCCAGCAAGTGGGTCAGCACGTTGGCGCCCAATTCGCCCGCCTCGCGCCAGGTGTCGGGGTTGCCGGCGATTGTGATCCATAGACCCAGCTCTTTCGACACCGGGCGCGGCTGCGTGACGATATCGACCAGTTTGCCATCGGCCATGGGAAAGGCCACCGCTTCGCCACGCCAAAGCCGGCGCAGTTTGTCGATGGTGTCATACATCGCCGTCTTGTTGTTGGGCGGCGCGTTTTCGGGCCGCAACACGAAATCCTCGGGGTGCCAGCCTGACGCGATGCCAAGGGCGGTCCGCCCGTTGGTCAGGTTGTCGATCACCGCCCATTCCTCGGCGATGCGGGCTGGGTGATGCAGGGGGGCGACGCAGGATCCCGCGCGGACCTCGATGTTTTTCGTGATTGCCGCGACGGCGGCCCCGGTGACGGATGGGTTTGGGTATGGGCCGCCAAAGGCGTGAAAATGGCGTTCGGGGGTCCAGACCGCGCAAAACCCGTGGGTGTCCGCGAACCGCGCACCTTCCAGAAGCAACTCGTATTTCGCAGGGCCGACGCCATCGTCGTTCCCCCAGTAATACAGTGAGAAATCGATCTTCTTGTCTGAAACGCTCGTGCCGTGCGACACCAGTGCACGGTCGGCATCGCCCATCAAGACCAGCTTGAATCCGCGCGCCAATGTCCAGAACAGCTCCAGCACCGAGATGTCGAAAGACAAGGATGTCACGGCCAGCCATGTTCCCGCTTCCGTTCCGATGCGGTCATCCATCCCGGCAAAGAAGTTCGCGACATTGCGATGTTCGATCATCACACCCTTGGGTCGTCCGGTCGAACCCGAGGTGTAGATCATGTAGGCCATGTCGTCGGGCGACACCCCGCTGTCTGGATTGGCAGTGGACGCAAGGTCCAGTCGGGGGTCGTGGTCAAGTATCAGGGTCTGCGCGTCATGCGCGGGCAGCGGAATGCTGGATTCGGTTACGATCACGGGGCAGGCGCTGTCCTCGATATACAGCGCGATGCGGTCGGCGGGATAAGCCGGGTCCAGCGGCACATAGGCCCCCCCGGCCTTGAGGATCGCCAGCGCGCCGATCAAAAGGTTCGGGCCACGCCGGGTGGACAGGCCGACCAGCGTGCCGGGCCGCACACCCATGTCGCGCAAGGTATGGGCGGCGCGGTTGGCCCGGGCGTTCAGGTGTGCATAGGTCAGGCTGGTCGCTTCGTGAACCAGCGCCACCGCGTCAGGGGTGCGGGCGGCCTGTGCCTCGAACGCAAGGTGGACCGTGGTCTGGGGGGCCTCGGTTTCGGTGGCGTTCCAGCGGTGCAGCGTCAGGTCGGATTCCGCAGGGGGCAGGTCGGTCGCGCCCGTGGCGTAATGCGCAAGACGCGCGGCCAACAGATCAGCGATCTGCGCTGTAATCCGACTTGCGTCATAGAAAAACGCCGTATCGGTCAGCGTGATGACGGTACCGGGCAGGGGCGCGTCGCCATTGGTCATCGCAATCTGCGGCAGGGTGACAGCGCCGATGGCGGGATCACGCAGCGCGAGGTCAGCGGCAAAACCGGGGGTACGACGGGCCGTGGCGCCATCAGGCCCCAAGCGCAGCGGAGCCCAGTCGGCGACATAGCCTTTGGCCTTTGGCGCACGGGCGTCGTGAACGGCGATGTCCACCGTATCACGGCCCGCCAGTTGGGTTGCCCACCTGGCAATGGCATTGGGTGCAGGCCGGGGCAGCGGCAGGGACTGCCAGTCGGGGGTGGTGGCGGGCTTGGCGAAGGGCACTTCGGCGGGGGATTGACTGCGCAGCAGCTTGCGGATGGCGGCTTCGCCCGTCGTGACGGTGGCCAGCGCAGCATTGATGCGGGCTGACATTTCGGCGGTCAGCTGTGGCAGCATATCGCCCGGTTGCGCGATGGATTTCGGGCAGATGCGGGTGCCGTCCATCAGGCGCAGAGCGCGCAGGGTGATCGCCCCGCCCGCGCAGGCAACAGTCAATCCGGCCTCGTCCACGGCCAGAACCTGACCGGGCGCGCCTGCGCCTGTTGCGGCTTCGGCCATGCCCACGACCAGCACCTGCGCGCCGGTATCCAGTTTTGGCAATGCCACGGGGTTGGCATATTTTCCATGATCCAACGCACCGACCAGCGCCAGCAAGCGCGGCAGGGGTTGGGTAAAATCTAGCCGGGCGGCGGCGCTGGGCCGGTCGTCGCGCGCGTGATAGGTTCGTTGCATCAGGTCTTGCGCCACGCGGCGGGGGGCGCCGGTTTCAAGGTTGGCGACCAGCGCCGGAAAGCTTTCGATCGCGGCCTCGAAACACTTGGTGTTCAGCGTCAGGGCGGTTTCACCGGGTGTGATGGGGAACAGGCGCTGTTCCAGAATGTCGCCCTCATCGATCCCGCCCTCGATCAGGTGCCATGTGATTCCGTGCTGTGTCTCGCCTTCAAGGATCGCCCAGACCGGGGCGTTAAGACCCGCGTGACGCGGCAGGGGGCCATCGTGAAAGTTCACTGCACCCTTCCGGGCCAAGGTCAGCACGCCGTCCGGGATGATCGACAGGTTTGCCACCGAAAGCAGCCAGTCGCAGCCCGTCCCTGCCAGCCGGGCGGCAATGGTCGCGTCCTGGACCTCGGTTCGCAGGCCACGGTCCTCGGCCCAAGCGCGCACCTCAGGGTTGCGGGTGACAACTGCGGCGATGCTGTGGCCCCGCGCAAGCCAGTGTTCAACGCATTGCACCAAAAGCGATTCGTTGCCGATGAACAGGGCGGACAGGGGTGGTGCGGACAGGGGGATCATGGCTGGCTCCGGACAGGGCGAGTAGCCCCGAGTGTGGGGGCCGGTTTGCGAGGCCCCATACGTAATGTATGCGCAATCAGGTCGCGCAGAAAATGCGGCGGGTCAGCGCGGTCGCGGCCCGACAGCGCGCAGCGCAGACGCCAGAACATGCCGCCGGCAACATGCGCCAAAGTGGCGGCAAAGGCATAGGCGCGACCGTGGTTCTTGGTGAAATAGCGCCAGCGGCTGTCGAACCAATAGCCCGGAACCCGCGCCCAGCGTTTCATGCCCGTCGATTCCGATCCAATATGCGTGATCTCGGATTTGCGGACATAGTCGGTCGGCCAGCCCGCACGCGCGGCGCGAAGGCAAAGATCGGTTTCCTCAAAATACAGGAAATAGCCTTCATCAAACAATCCGATCTGGTCAAGTACGGCTTGCCGCATCATCAGGCTTGCGCCAGCCAGCCAATCGACCCGCGCCGTGGCAGCAGGGATTGGTAAGGGCACAATGTGGTTTTTCAACACACGCGTGATCGGACCCGTCCGCGCGGATGTTTCCAGTTCGGACCAGACCGAGGGAAAGCGAAAGCAGGTGGTATGCGGCTCCCCGTCCGGGCCATGAATATAGCTGCCCGCAAAGCCCACATCCGGGTGGGTTTCAAGGTGATCCAACAGCAGTCGGATCGTATCCGCCGCAGGAAAGGCGTCCGAGTTCTGGATATAGACGTAGTCGGGTCGCGCCCCGCCGGGCAGCCCCGCCTTGATGCCGACATTGTTGCCCGCACCAAAGCCGCCGTTGTGGCCCGATTGCAGAACCTGCACCCGCAACCAGCCACGCGCCTTGACCTCGGCGCGCAAGATATCCTCGGACCCGTCACCACTGTCGTTGTCGACGATGGTGATGGCCCCCTCGATACCTTCCATTGCGGCAAGCGCGGCTTCGGTTGCGCGCAGGGTCATTGCGGGGGTGCGCCAGTTGAGAATGACGGTCAGAACGGTTGTTGTGGTCATTCTGCAGCCTGCTTTTGTGATTCAGGGACCGGCACGGTTTCCGCTGTCTCGATCACCTTGCGCAGACGCGCGGCCATGACGCGGACGTTGGGTTCGAGCACCATGCTGTCATGGGTGCCGGGAACCTCGATCACCTCAAGGCCGGGGGCGAACCGGGTCCAGTCGTTGTCCGGGAACACATATTCCTTGGCCTCGGACACCCATTTCCCGTCTGACACCTGCCAATGCCGGTCAAGCGGCGGGCGGAACAGGGCAACCCTGCCCGCGCGGGGGTGCAGGTCATAGACCGGCAGCGCGGCCCGGAACGCAGCCTCGATGCTGGCGTTGTTGAAGGCATGGGCATCGGTTGGCGTCTGAGGCCGGGATTGCTGGCGTTTCCAATCTTGTCGCGCCTGCCACCATTCGCGGAGGTACCCGGGTCCTTTGCGGCGCAACTCGGTCAGCTTGATCAGCGCCTTGTCCATGCGCGTCAGTTCAGGCCGCATCGGCAATGGGGTGTCCAGCAAGACCACCTGCGCCACGGATTCGCCCGCCAGTTCAAGCTGCCGCGCCATTTCCCACGCGATCAACCCGCCACCCGAGAACCCGCCCACAAGGTACGGTCCCTTTGGCTGTACCTGCTTCATCTCGGCGATGTAGGCGGCCGCCGCTTCGGGAAAGGTCTGGTGCGGGGTCTGGTCGCCATAAAGTCCGCGCGCCTGAAGGCCAAAAAACGGGCGGTCAGCGCCAATCAGTTGCGCCAGATGCCGCAGGTTCAGAACGTTGCCGAACATCCCTGCCACAAGGAAAAACGGCGTCTTTGCGCCGCCTTCGCCCAGATGCATTGGCACCAGGTGGGTAAACCTGCGGGCTGGGGCCTTGGGGGTGTCCGCCGCGTCCTGCGGCCCGATGCGCGATTCAATCAAGGTGGCGCAGGCTGCAATCGTCGGCGCCTCGAACAGGACCGAGATCGGGAAATCGATCGCATAGGTCTTGCGGATCATTGCGAACAGTCGGACCGCGATCAGCGAATGGCCGCCCAGGTCGAAAAAGCTGTCCTGCACCCCGACTTGCCCAACACCCAACAGGTCCTGCCAGAACCCGACAAGCGTGCGTTCGATGTCGGTGCCGGGTTCCTGATAGGCGCTGTCCAGATCTGGGCGGGCAAAGGTCTGGCCGCTGGTCTGCTGGTCGGTGCCTTCGCCCGCCTGGGCGATCAAGCCGGGCAGGTCCATCGACGACACGATGATCTGGCTGTGACCAAGGGCCAGCGCGCGGGTGAACGCCTCGGCACCCTCGGCGGTGCGGATGCCTTGTGACAGGTTGTGGCGCAGACGTTCCTCGGCTGGGGACAAGGCGCGGGCTTCGTTGTCTGTATCCTTGAATTCCACATCGCGCGGGTCGGGGCGGGCCGTCAATGCCAGCGCGCCGTCCATGCGGCGGATCTGAAAACCCTGGATGTCGATGCAGACGTCGCCGTCCGCGTCGGTCACGGTGATGTCGAACCGGGCAAACGAACTGTCGGCCCGGTTGTCGGCGGCATTGCGCACCCAGCTGTGGATCGCGGCGGGCAACGGGCGATAGACCGCGACACGGGCATAGCTGACTGGCACCCACAGATGTGTCGGTTGATACCCCGCAATCAGTCGCATGGCCCAGCCGGTCGCAAGATCCATCAGCGCGGGGTGGATCAGGTGGCCCCGGTCGATGTCTTGGGAAAATTCTGGCGGCAGGACAAGTTTGGCTAGACCTTCGCCGCGCCCATAGGCCATCCGGGTCAACACCCGCCAGCGCGGACCAAAGCTCAGATGCGCCTCTTGGGGTGTCCGGATGCCGGACGGATCGGTGGTTGCATCCGGGCAACGGGCGGCAATGGCGGCAAGGTCGATGTGCTCTGCCTGGGGCAGCGCAAAGGAAATCCCGCCCTGCGCGTTCAGTTGATACCCCGTGCGACCGTCCAGCAGGGTATCGCTGCGGACCTCGAACCCATAGCCTTCGTCGCTGCGGGTCAGGCGCAGCGTCACCTTGCGCGTGTCGGTGTCAGGCACGGCCAGCGGGCGAAAGAAATAAAGATCGTTGATCTGGAATGGCCCGGTTTCACCCTGGGATTTCAGCGCCTGCGCGGCAAGATCAAGATAGCCCGTCCCCGGGATCAGAGCGTCGCCCGCAAGGGTGCGGTGCCCATCCAGCCACCATTTCCGGGCGGTCCAGTCGGCGGTGAACAGTCGGTTGCCCGCACTGTCAAACGTGGCTGTGTCCAGCATCGGAACGTCCGCAGGGCTGGCGGGGGCGGGTTTGTGACCTGCGACGGCCTCGGCCGCCATGCCGACATCGGCCCAGATGCCCCAGTTGATGGCGATGACCCTGGTCTTGCCGCCCGCCCGCGATTTGGCCCATGCGTTCAGGTATTCGTTGGCAGCGACATAATCCACCTGCCCAGCAGGGGCCGTGGCGGTCGAGGTCGACGCGAACACCACCATCAGCGGCAGCGAGCCATCCGGGAAAACCTGGTCCAGCACTTGTGTGCCGTGCACTTTGGGGGCGAACACGTTTTCGACGCTTGCAGAGGTTTTTGCCAACATCGGCGCGTCGTCCACCACACCTGCGGCATGGATCAGCAGGTCCAGTTTTCCGAATGCTTGTTCACATTGGTTCCGGGCGTTGCGGATATCCTCGACATTGCAGACATCGCCAGTGACCACCAGTACCTCGGCGCCCAGACGCTCAAGGTGTTGTACCGCACGGATGCGGGTTGCCACGCCGCTTGCTGCATCGCGACGCAACAGGTCTTGCCAATCCGCGCGGGGCGGCAGGGCCGTCCGCGTCAGCAGCGCGATCCGGGCGCGGTGGTTCGTGACCAGTCGTTCAGCAATTGCCAGGCCAATGCCACCAAAACCGCCCGTGATCAGCACGGCGGCCCCTTCCGTCAGCGGCAATTCTGCCTCTGGCAACGCTGCGGGGCGATAGCCAAGCTCGTACCGCCGTTCACCCCGCAACGCGACGGTGGTCGAGGCGGGGTCGGACAGCAAATCCTCCAGCACTTGCAGGCTCAGGGCCTCCAGACCGTCGCGGGATCTGGCAGGCAAGCTTACGTCAAGCGCAGAACAGGTCACGCCCGGAAACTCGCGCGGGATCACGCGCAGCGGGCCCAGCACGGTTGCCTTTTCAGGATGGCGCAACGGTTCTGATTTCACTTGCGCAGCACCAGTGGTGATGGCCGTAATGTGGATCGGGTGCGGCAGGCGTTCTTCGGCCAAGGCTTGGGCAAGGAACAGCAGTGAGTAAAACCCCTGTTCCTGGTTTCGATGGAAAAAGCTGGACCCCGGGCGATAGGTTGCGCCGTCCGTCACCAGCCAGTAGTGCGCAATGCGCGACGGCGCATGGCCGTGGGCAACAAGGTCGTGGATCAGCCGGTCGTAGTCTTCGCGCCCGCGTTCGGGGGCGATGACATAGGTATCTTCGCCCGTGCGGGCAAAGGTATCACCGGCCCGGACCTCGATCACCTTGTGCCCGGCACCGCGCAGGCGGGCGGTCGTGTTGGCGGCCAGACCCACGCCATCGGCGAACACCAGCCATGTGCGCGGGGTGGACTGGTCAAGCGCGTCGATGTCCACCTCGGGTTCTGCGGCACGCGGGCGCCAGTGCGGACGCCAGCCCCAGGCCGACAGATCACTGTTGTGGTCAGGCCAGGCGTGCTCGGGTTCGGCCTGCGCCTGACCGGGTTCGATGAAATAGCGGCTGCGCTGGAACGGATAGGTGGGCAGCGGAACGCGGTGGCGCGAGGCGTCGCCCCATATCGGGGCCCAGTCAACGGGCACGCCCAAGGCCCACAATCGTCCTATGGTGCCGATGAAGTAGGCGTCATCCGCGATCACCTGATCGGGGTGGCGTAGCGATGAAAGTACCTGATTGGAAGGCACGCCATTGGCCTGCGCAAGGGATGACAAAGCCTTGCCGGGCCCGACCTCCAGGTAGACCCGGCTTGGGGTGTTGTTCAGCGTGGCCATGCAGTCTGCGAACATCACCGTGCCGCGCAGATGATACACCCAGTATTCCGGATCGGTCGCCTGTTTCGCAGTCAAGAGTCTGCCGCTGCGGTTCGAAATGATCGGCAGATTGGGCGCCGAAAGCTGGATGCCGCGCAGAAAGTCGCCAAAGCGTTTCAGGATCGGCTCCAGCATCCGGCTGTGCGCCGCGATGTCGATCTGGATGCGCTGCGGTTCAATTCCGCGCGCGCGCAGGCGCGTTTCCAACGCGTCAAGGTCGGCCTGTGGACCGGACACCACACACAGATCGGGACCGTTCACCCCGGCCAGGTCCAGACTATCGCCCATCTCTTGGCGCAAGGCGTCCTCGGACAGGGGCACGACCAACATGCCGCCCGGGGCAATGGTATCGAACAGCTGGCCGCGCAGATGGACAAGGCTGATGCAGTCTTCAAACGACATTACCCCTGCCAGACAGGCGGCGGTGTTTTCGCCCATCGAATGCCCGACCAGCGCGGCTGGGGTCACACCCCAGGACATCCACAACTGCGCCAGTGCATATTCGGTTATCATGATCAGCGGCAACTGGACCGAGGGGCGTTTCAGCGCCTCGATGGCCTGTGGCTGTGCGTCCGGTTCTGGCAGCCAGATCGCGCGCAGATCATAATCCAGCTTGGGTTGCAGATGGTCCAGCCCGCAGTCCATCCACTCGCGGAACACGGGTTCGGTGTCGTAAAGGTCGCGCGCCATGCCGGCGTATTGTGCACCGCCGCCGGGGAACATGAACACCACCTCGGGCGCGTCGCCAAGATGTTGATGCGTGAACACCCGACGGCTATCCCCGGACTCGAGCAACTGCGCCGCCTCTTCGTGGCTGTCCGCGACAAGGACACGGCGGCGTTCAAACGCGCGGCGGCCTTGTTTCAACGTCCAGGCCACATCGGCCAGCGGCTGTTCGGGATGCGCGCGCAGATGGGCGGCAAGGTTCTTGCTGGCGTCATCCAGTGCGGATTTGCTGCGCGCAGACAACACCAGCAGCTGAAACGGCCAGTCGCTGTCCCCAGAGGGCGCGCGGGGCGGGGCTTCTTCAAGCACCGCATGGGCGTTGGTGCCGCCGACGCCCAGGCTGTTGACGCCCGCACGGCGCGGGGCACCCAGCGCGGGGAAATCCGACAGCCTGTCATTGACGCGGAACGGCGAGGTCGCAAAGTCGATGGCCGGGTTCGGTGCCTCATAGCCCAGGCTGGGCGGCAGTTTGCGGTGATGCAACGCCAGTGCAGCCTTGATCGTGCTGGCGACTCCGGCCGCGGTATCGAGGTGGCCGATATTGGTTTTCACCGATCCTATGCGGCAAAAGCCGATCTTGTCGGTGGTTTCCGCAAAGGCCTGCGACAGCGCCGCGACCTCGATCGGGTCGCCCAGATAGGTCCCGGTGCCGTGACATTCGACATAGCCCACCGTGGCCGCAGAAACGCCGGCAATCGCCTGCGCCTCGGCAATTGCGCGGGCCTGACCGTCGACAGAGGGCGCAAGATAGCCCGCCTTGGCAGACCCGTCGTTGTTGATGGCGGACCCTTTGATCACCGCCCAGATGTGGTCGCCATCCGCAATCGCGTCTTTCAGCCGCCGCAGCACCACACAGCCCGCGCCGGACCCGAACACCGTGCCTTGGGCGCGATGGTCAAAGGCGTGGCACTGGCCATCGGGCGACAGGATCTCTCCTTCCTCAAAGATATAGCCCCGGGCGTGGGGCAGTTCGATGGTTGCTCCCCCGGCCAGCGCCATGTCGCATTCGCCGTTCAGCAGCGACTGACACGCCACATGCATCGCGACCAGCGAGGTAGAGCAGGCGGTCTGGATGTTCAGGCTGGGTCCACGCAGGTCAAAGATGTGCGACACCCGGGTGGACAGGAAATCCTTGTCGTTGCCTGTATGGCGCAACAAGAACATGCCGGTGTTTTGCACCAGATCGCGGTTCGAGCAGATGTTGAAATAGAAATAGCTGCCCATGCCGCACCCGGCATAGACGCCCACGCTTCCCTTGACGTGTTCGGGCGGATGGCCAGCATTTTCCAGCGCTTCCCACGCGACTTCCAGAAACTGGCGGTGCTGCGGGTCCATGATTGCGGCTTCCTTTGGCGACAGGCCAAAGAAGTCGGCATCGAAATGGTCAAAACGATCAAGGGTCGCGGCGGCTGGTACATAGTTGCGGTGTCGCATACGAGCGGGCGTTTCGCCATTGGCCAGCAGGTCTTCGTCTGTCAGGTGACGGATAGAGCAGATCCCGTCGCGCAGGTTTTCCCAATACTGTTCGACCGACGCTGCACCCGGAAGGTGCGCCGCCATGCCCACGATGGCAATATCGTTTTCAGAAAGACTCGGATCTCTCTCGGTGACGGTCATGGTGGGGGTATACCTGCTCCTCGTTAGATCCGTCCCTAGTGCGGAACTTTGGCCAAATTATGGATCACGGCCAGAGGGGTCTGGCCGCCTGTTCTAGATGACTGTCTTTGGTCTTTCTGACAACATATCGGACTCGCGTTTTTGTCGGGAGGCGACCCTCTGCGCAGCCAAAGCCTCGGCATGACCCAGAAGTGCCCCAGCGATCAGCCATGTCAACGGCGTAAGCGTGCCATTGGGCAGCATGTCGATCATGTTGACCCCGTGGATCAGGGCAAGCGCGCCCAACGGCGCCGCAATAGCAGCCGGCTTCAAAACGCGAACCTCGCGCAGCAAAAGCAAGAGCGGAAGCGCCTGAATACCGAACTCGGCGATGAATCCGGTCCAGCCAAAGATACCGAATATGATGACCCAGCGCCCATCGGAAATTGTATTGACCCGGCCGGTGATGTCATCGTGCAGCAGGTTTCGTTCATACCCGCCCCAGCCGAACCAGGGCTTTTTCAGCGCATGTTCCAGCAACAGCGCCTCGTTATCAAACCGGAACTGCAAGGACTGCTGGCGATCGGGGCTGATCCTGCCCGCCTGCTCCAGCAGCCAGTCCACCGGAATATAGCCGCCAATCCGCAACATCGGGTAGGCCAGCGCAAACACCGCCATCGCGGCGGCCAGGATGATCATGTTGCGCTGGGCTGCGACCAGAACCACTGGCGCAAGAGCAACCCCATAGATCAGCGAGCCCACGCTTTTGCACAGCACCAACAGTACCCCAAGATAGGCGGCCGCCACCAAAAGGCGCTTGCGATCTTTCGGGGGTTCGTGACGCGCCAAAGCGAGGGCCGCCAAAAGCGCGGTCATGGCAAAGAACGCGACCCACAGGCCGTGGGCCAGAAACACGATGGGCCGGAACCCCCCGTTGCGCATCATCTGCTCAAAGCTGTGCTGGAAGTAGCCATAGATCCACACGTTCATTTGCGGTGACAACCGGATCTCGATCAGCATCGGGATGGAATAGATCAGGCCGCCAACCACCAGCGCAATCAGCAGTTCGCGCATCGCCGCCGCAGTAGCCAAAAACCGTCGCGCCAGCGCCCATGTCATCAAGACGAACGCCTGAAGTGCCATGATCGAAAGGCTGTCATACAGCGTCAGCCCGGAAAGCGGCGGGTGAAACGGTACCATGATCCATTCAGGGTTGGTCAGCGCGGTTCCGATCGGTGCCACGATAAACAGCGCAAACAGCGCGCGCCCCGTAATCGACTGGGGCAGCAACGGCACCTTGTGGCCAAGCATCAGCGTGCAGACCAGATAGGCCGACAGCGCCGGGATCGACATCTTGTCGATCGGGGGCACGGCGGGCAGGTCAATTGCGACGACGGGTGGCAAGAACAGATATCCGCCCAAGATCGACCAGATCAAGGCGCGCTCGATCGGCATTCGTCGAAACAGCACGACTACGACGATGGGCCAGATCAAAAGGGCCAGAAAAGCCAGGGCGTTGGGCATCAGGTGTTCTCGCGGGCGCAGACAGCAGGGCCTGATCGACACGAAGGGCAAATCACAGTGCCCGGCAATGCTATCATGCGGCGCTGATTTGCCAAAGACGCCAGCATGATCATAGCAGCCGCCCAAGCAATGGCGCTTGGCGCAGCAGCGCGATGGTCGTGCCGGATGCGACAAAGACGAAAACGGACGCAATGACAGTGTTGCTGCCCGCCGGCATCAAGAAATACCAGACCAGCAGAAAGAATGGATGGATCAAGTATATCCCGAATGCCAGCTTGCCCAAAACAGGCAAAGCCGGGTTTCGCAAATCGGACTGCCGCGCCCATTCAAATATCAGGGCGCCGACAATGAACTGGGGCCCCCAGCTTTCCCCGGTGATGGCATAGCTGATCATCGCCACGATGGTGATGAAACCCAGCGGCGCCCACATCACTCCATGCCCCCGCGCATAGGCGGCCAGCATACCGTACAGGAAGGGTGGCAGGGCAAAGGCCCACTGCATGATGGGCTCCGGCAGGTTGCCATAGCGGTGCAGCATCAGCACCTCGACCGACAGCGGAATTGCCAGCACGGACAGGGCGATCACCTCGCGGCGGGTATGGATTGTGCGATTGGCCAGCACCACAAGCAGCGCGCCCAGCATCAGGAACGGCAAGAACCACAGATGGATTGACGGGCCGACCAGCAGCGACCAAGGGTCTGTTACCCCCAGGGCCGCGCGTTTGTCATCGGCGGTCAGAACGATCAGGGCCTTGAAGAACAGCGACCACAAGACCCATGGAATGATGATCCTGGATGCCCGGCCCAACCAGGAAAACCGCCCGCGCGAGCGTTGCAACGATTCTACCGAAAGATGCGCGGTCATGATCAGGAACACCGAAATCGCGGTATAGCCTTCTTGCGGCCAGGGCGCGCCCATGTGCGCCCACACAATTCCAAATGCCGCAAGAATGCGGATCAGATCGAGAGCCTGCCGATGGTCAGTTCGCTCTACCGTCATTCCTTACGCCTAGCTGCGTCGGCGGGTGCTGGCAACTGCAGGGACACAATTGAAACAGTCTGTTTCCAAGACCTTAATTGCCGAGTGGCGCCGAATTGTGGCACGGGCTATGATTGTGACGTGCGGTGCCTTTTTGACGTGCAGTGGAGAGATCAGTGCGGTTCAGCTTTGCATGCGATGTCATTGAGGTGAATACGCCGTCGCGCGTAGTCCTGCTGGACCGAGTCGCACAGCATATGGCCGAAGGGCAGGGGTTCGCGCTGGCGACCATCAATCTGGACCATCTGGTAAAGCTTGCGACCTCGGATCGATTTCGTGCGGCCTACAAGGCGCAGGATCTGATCGTCGCAGACGGGAATCCGATCGTCTGGCTGTCACAACTGGCCGGGCGTCCGGTCGAACTGGTGCCGGGGTCCGACCTTGTGTTGCCGCTGGCCCGGCTGGCTGCGGCGCAGGGGGTGTCAGTGGCAATTGTGGGCAGTACTCAAGACGCGCTGGCCGCCGCCGCAATCCGCATGCAGGCCGATGTGCCGGGCCTGAAAATTGCCACATGTGTCGCGCCACGGTTCGGTTTTGACCCCGACGGCGCCGAGGCCGATGCCATTTTTGCCACTTTGCGTGACAGTGGTGCGGGTCTGTGTTTCATCGCACTTGGTGCGCCGAAACAGGAAATTCTGGCGGCCCGGGGGCGGGTGCTGGCCCCGCACATCGGCTTTGCGTCGGTCGGGGCGGGAGTCGATTTTCTGGCGGGCAATCAGACCCGCGCGCCGGAATGGGTGCGCAAGCTGGCGCTGGAATGGCTGTG
>JAUSPL010000522.1 GCA_030656535.1 Gemmobacter sp. | reverse complement strand
ACAGTCTGGGTCAGGAAAACCTGACCTCACAATCGTGTTGCTTGCAAGTGGGTCAGGCTTGCGTTAACTCGCCGCACCTCTGCCTGATAGCGGCCACAAAGCCCTGTCAGGATAGGATTATCCGGGGGGACAAACCGGCAGCCACAAGGTTGCCAACACGCAGGCCGATCATGAAGGACCAAACCATGGCCACGAGCACACCGCAGCAGGGAACCACCCCCGCGCAGCAACCCACCCAGCAAAACGGCAGCGCACCCGCGCCTGTGGCCCAGCAGCAGGGCAGCGTCAAGTTTTCGGACTGGGCCGCGATCTGATCCACGCTTGAACCTTGTGACATGGCGGCTATCGTGCAAGTGAACAAACGGACCTTGCCATGTCAGACACCCCGATTTCCTCGATCCGCAATCTTGGACCGGCGACCCAAAGCGCATTGATCCGCGCCGGTATTCCCAACGCCGAGGCCTTGCGTGCCATCGGCGCTGATGCCGCCTATACCCGCCTTTTGCAAATGGGAACGCGCCCCCATTTCATCGGGTATTACGTGATGGTCATGGGCCTGCAGGGCCGACCGTGGAATGACTGCAAAGGTGCCGAAAAGATCGCCTTGCGCGCGCGGTTTGACGCGCTCAAGGCCAATGTCGACAGCACCAAAGACAAAGGCCGCTCCGACTTGGAAGCGGCCCTGCAATTTTTTGGTGTGGTAGAGCGCCGCCAGCCCGGATCAACGTCCTGATCCGTCAGGACGTTGGGGCTTTGATGCGTTCAGGCGTGCCTCAGCCCACCAGTTCCAGACCCGAGAAGTAGAACGAGATTTCGCGGGCGGCCGACTCTGGGCTGTCCGAACCGTGGACAGAGTTTTCGCCGACCGACAGGGCGAATTCCTTGCGGATGGTGCCATCAGCGGCGTTCGCAGGATTGGTTGCGCCCATCACTTCACGGTTCTTTGCGATGGCGCCTTCGCCTTCCAGAACCTGCACAACGACGGGCTCGGATGCCATGAACTCGCACAGCTCACCGTAGAATCCGCGCTCCTTGTGCTCGGCATAGAACTGACCGGCTTGGGCTGCGGACAGGTGGATGCGCTTTTGCGCAACGATGCGCAGACCGGCTTCCTCGAACTTGGCATTGATCTTGCCGGTCAGGTTGCGCTTGGTTGCGTCGGGTTTGATGATCGAAAGTGTGCGTTCAACGGCCATTGGTCTTGCCTTTTCTCTGGTCAGACGGGGCCCCTGCCCACGCCTTCGTCTATCGCGCGGCTGCTACCATGACCGGTGTCCAAAGAAAACCCGGATTTCGCGGCCTGCGCCCACCCGCCCGCAGGTCCCGCCATTAGCCGGCCCCCTTGACAGCAGGCTTGCGGCACCAAAGTCCGTTTGGGGATCGAGACGGAATTGACCGAAAGCCTTGGGGTGCCGCAATTCATCCGCCTGTCCGAGGCCGAGTTGCGGCGGGGCCAGCGGAAGGCTTGGCGGAAAAGTGCCTTGTGCATTGACGGGACTGCCGCGTTCAGGCAAGGCGTGCGCCATGCTTCGTATCTCAGACATCACCTATTCCGTCGAAGGCCGTCCCCTGTTCGAAGGGGCCTCGGCCACCATTCCCACCGGCCACAAGGTCGGTCTTGTCGGGCGCAACGGCACCGGCAAGACCACCTTGTTTCGGCTGATCAAAGGCGAACTGGCGCTGGAAGGTGGCGACATTTCGCTGCCGTCCCGGTCGCGGATTGGCGGGGTCGCCCAAGAGGTGCCATCGTCGTCCACCTCGCTTCTGGACACCGTGCTGGCCGCCGACACCGAACGTGCGGCGTTGCTGGCGGAGGCCGATCATGCCACCGACGCTCACCGCATCGCGGAAATACAGCAGCGTCTGACCGACATCGACGCGTGGTCCGCCGAAGGTCGCGCCAGCTCGATCCTGAAAGGGCTGGGCTTCGAGGCCGAAGAACAATTGCGCCCCTGTTCCGATTTCTCGGGGGGCTGGCGGATGCGCGTCGCCCTGGCCGGGGTGCTGTTTGCACAACCGGACCTGCTGCTGCTGGACGAACCGACCAACTATCTGGACCTTGAGGGCGCGCTGTGGCTGGAAAGCTATCTGGCGAAATACCCCCACACGGTCATCATCATTTCCCACGATCGCGGCCTTTTGAACCGTGCGGTGCAGGGCATCTTGCATCTGGACAACCGCAAGCTGACCTATTGGTCCGGCCCCTACGACCAGTTTGCCCGCCAGCGCGCCGAACAGATTGCCGTGCTGACCGCCGAGTCAAAGAAACAAGACGCCCGCCGCGCGCATCTGCAAAGCTTTGTGGATCGCTTCAAGGCCAAGGCATCCAAGGCCGTTCAGGCGCAATCCCGCGTCAAGATGCTGGAAAAGATGACCCCGATCACGCCTCCCGAAGAGGCGAAAAAGCAGGTCTTCACCTTTCCGGTCCCGGAAGAGCTGTCGCCGCCGATCATCGCGATGGACGGTGTGGCCGTGGGGTATGACGGCAAGGCCGTGTTGCGCAACCTGTCGCTGCGCATCGATCAAGATGACCGTATCGCATTGCTGGGCCGCAACGGCGAAGGCAAATCGACCCTGTCAAAGCTGCTGGCCGGAAAACTTGCGCCGATGGGCGGCACCGTCACCCGGTCCTCGAAACTGCGCATCGGCTATTTCGCGCAGCATCAGGTGGATGAACTGTACATCGACGAAACCCCGCTTCAGCACATCATGCGGGTACGTCCGGGTGAAGGTCAGCCGCGTCTGCGCGCCCGGTTGGCGGGCTTTGGGCTGATGGCCGATCAGGCCGATACGGTGGTTGCGCGGCTGGCGGGTGGACAAAAGGCGCGGCTGTCGCTGTT
>JAUSPL010000494.1 GCA_030656535.1 Gemmobacter sp. | reverse complement strand
TGGCTGGCGCTGTCCTTTGTGCAACGCCCCGAAGACGTGACCGAGGCGCGTGCCCTGTGCCGGGGACGGGCGGCGATCCTGTCCAAGATCGAAAAGCCGGCTGCGGTAAAGGCCTATGACGCCATTCTGGCCGTGTCAGATGGAATCATGGTGGCGCGCGGCGATCTGGGGGTCGAGTGCCCGGTTCAGGCCGTTCCCCCGATCCAGAAACGGCTGGTTCGTGGCGCGCGGGCAGCGGCAAAGCCGGTCATCGTTGCAACCCAGATGCTGGAATCGATGATCGAAAGCCCGATGCCGACCCGGGCCGAGGTGTCGGATGTGGCGACCGCGATCTACGAGGGCGCGGATGCCGTCATGCTGTCGGCGGAATCGGCGGCGGGGGCCTACCCGGTCGAGGCAGTGCAAACCATGAACAACGTGGCGATCGAAGTCGAATCCGACCCAACCTATCTGGAAGTGATCGAGGCAAGCCGCCGCGCCAACCGCCGGACCGTTGCGGATGGCATTGTCGCTGCGGCACGGGAAATCGCAGAGACCACCGACATCAAGGCAATCTGCTGTTTCACCCAGTCCGGCACCACTGCCGCGTTGGTGGCGCGGGAACGACCAAGGGTCCCGATCATCGCCCTGACGCCTCTGATGTCGACCGCCCGCCGGCTTACCCTCACGTGGGGGGCGCATTGCGTGCTGACCGAACCGCAAGACAGGTTCAAAGGTGCGGTGATCAGTGCGGCGCGCGCAGCACGGTCCGATGGGTTCGCAACCGAGGCCGACAAGATCGTGGTCACTGCCGGCGTGCCCTTCAACGTCCCTGGGTCCACCAACATCCTGCGTGTGGCGCCGTGTGACGAAAGATTGATCTTTCGCGCCGATCCAGAGTAAACTTGGCCTCTGCGGTTCATCCGGGGGCCAGTATGGATAGTGACGCGATTTTGGTGATCGGCCTGTTTCTTGGCGTGCTTGCGATACCAGCGCTTTTGAACTCCTTTTCAGAAGGCGCCCCCCCACGTTCGGCAGCCATCCTTGTGATGATTGCCAGCGTTTTGATCGTCGTCGCGCTGTATCAAAAACCGTCGGGGTATCGGATTGCCGATATACCCGGGGTGATCGTCAAGGTGATCGGGCGGGTGATCAACTAGATGGACGTTTTGACCCTTGCAAATCCGGGGGTGGCTCTGTAACAGGGCGCCTCTATTCCCGCGCTTCCGGCCAATGTGGCATGCCGAGTCGCGCGATAACCACTCGAACGAGGAGATGGAAATGCCCAAGATGAAGACCAAGTCCGCCGCCAAGAAGCGCTTTAGCTTCACGGCAACCGGCAAGGTGAAGGCTGGCCCCGCCGGCAAACGCCACGGCATGATCAAACGCTCGACGAAATTCATTCGTGACGTGACCGGGACCATGATCCTGTGCGCATCCGACGCGAAGATCGTCAAGAAATACATGCCCTACGACCGGTAAGGAGAGCACCAGATGTCCCGCGTTAAATCCGGCGTAGTCACCCACGCCCGCCACCGCAAGGTGATCAAGGCTGCCAAGGGCTATTACGCCGCCCGCAGCACCAACTTTCGCACCGCCACCCAGGCGGTCGACAAGGCCAACCAGTATGCGACCCGTGACCGCAAGACCCGCAAGCGCAACTTCCGCGCGCTGTGGATTCAGCGGATCAATGCGGCTGTCCGGATGTTGGATGCAGACCTGACATATTCCAGCTTCATCAACCTGCTCGCGAAGGCCGGGATCGAGGTTGACCGCAAGGTTCTGGCCGATCTGGCCGTGCATGAACCCGACGCTTTTGCAGCGATTCTGGGTCAGGCAAAAGCCGCAGCCTGATCGCTGACTATTTGCTGAAAGGCCCCTGCCCGGTTTCCGGTGCGGGGGCCTTTTGCGTTTGTCCCCCGCACCTTGTCCGGCCATCAGATCCCGCGCCATTTCGCCAGTGACAAGGTGCAGCCCCCATTGACCCTGCGCCAAGTCCTGCAATGATCGCGCCATGACCAATTTCGACCTGTCCACTTTCCTCCCGTATCAGTTGGCCGTCGCCAGCGCGCGCACCAGTCGTGACTTTGCCGACAGGTATCGGACCGAGTTCGGGCTCAGCATTGCCGAATGGCGCGTTCTGGCGCATTTGTCACAATCGGGGTCCGTCAGTGTCCGGGAAATCCACGCCAAGGTGGATATGGACAAAAGCCAGGTTTCACGCGCCGCAGCGCGCCTTGAAAGCGCGGGTCTTGTCGCCAAGCGCAGCCATCCGACCGATGGACGACTGGTGGACCTGACCTTGACCGACGCCGGGCATGTCCTGTTTTCGCGGCTGGTTCCGGTCGCCCTGGAATATCAGGCCGAGCTTGTATCAAGGCTGGGCTCCGAGGCAGATCTGTTCCGCGCGGCCCTTACCCGCATGACAGAGGACTCAAGATGACCGTAACTCTTTATGATTATTGGCGATCGTCGGCGGCCTATCGGCTGCGCATTGCACTGGGGCTGGCAGGTATCGCCCACGATGCTGTTCCGGTCAATCTGGTATCGGGGGA
>JAUSPL010000493.1 GCA_030656535.1 Gemmobacter sp. | reverse complement strand
TCAGATTGATACGGGACTCCGCTTTGTTTTGAGCGGTATCTTGGCCGGTATTGCGGTTATGGGGGCCAAGCCCGCTGCGGCTTTTGACGTGGTTCAGGCGCGGTCCCTGGTCGACAATATGGTGAGGGAGGTCAATCGCATCATCGCGTCCGGGCAATCCGAAAGCGCGATGTTGTTGGATTTCGAGCGGCTGTTCCAAGTCTATGCCGATGTACCTACAATCGCCCGGTCGGCACTTGGGCCAGCGGCCCGCAGCGCCAGCCCGGCACAAATGAGCGCCTTTACCAAGGCGTTCCAGGGTTATATCGCCCACAAATACGGGCGCAGGTTCAGGGAGTTCATCGGTGGGGCCATCGAGGTGACCGATGCCCGCGCCTTGAAAAGCTATTATGAGGTGGTATCGATCGCCAAGCTGCGCGGTCAGGCGCCATTCGATCTGCGCTGGCATGTGTCAGATCGCAGTGGTCGGCAGACGTTCTTCAACATCATCATCGAGGGCGTGAACATGCTTGCGACCGAGCGGACCGAGATCGGGTCCATGCTGGATCGGCGCAAGGGCGACGTAAACGGCCTGATCGAGGATCTGAGAAAGCTCTGATCGCGTGGGCGCCGCTCTGCCCGATCAGCTTGCTGCGAGGCGCGCCTGTCGGGTCGACGCATACCGTACGGGGGCACGAAAAAGGGTTTCGTTGCAGTACTTGAAACCCTGGCCGCGCAGTAAAGGCGCTTTGTGATTTCAAGCCGGTCGGGCTGGTGACGTCACCAGCCCGATGCCCCGGTTTCAGGTGACCCAATGTGCCAGAACGGGAAAGACCGCAGAACTCTGCGCCCGTTCCCGTTTCACAGGTATCAGTTCTTGGCTCCGAGCGCCCGAAGCACGTCATTCAGGACGCGCTCGGCCAGATCGGGCGCTGGCTCTGCCGGGCGGACACCGCTGCTGCGGGGTTCAACCGGTTGCACCTGACCACCACCCGAAGGCTGTGTCGGGGGCAGGCGGGATTCGGGGACTTTCATCGGCAGTGGCCGCACTTCGAGCCCGTCGTGGACCCGAAGCATGACTTCGTTCCAGATTTCTGCGGGCAGACCACCACCTGTCACGCCGGTCAGCGGGATGTTTTCATCATAGCCCATCCAGACACCGGCAACGTAGTCAGCGGTAAAGCCCACAAACCATGCATCGCGCGCCGCCTGCGTGGTGCCCGTCTTTCCTGCCGCTGGACGGTTGCCAAGCTTTGCGCGTCCGCCAGTGCCAGAGTCGATGACTTCGGACATCATGTACGTCAGGTACTCGGCCGCCTGTTGGCTTATAACCCGTTCGCCGATCCCGCCTTCTTGCGTAATCAGCGGTTCGCGTTCACCTTGCAGACGCAACTCGATCAAGCCATAGGGCGCAACCGAGGACCCGCCGTTCAGGATCCCCGCATAGGCGCCGGTCATTTCCAGCAACGAGGCCTCAGACACCCCGAGCGCCAGAGCAGGACCATTGGCAAGATCTGACACGATCCCGAATTGTTCGGCGACCCTTCGCACCTTGTCGCGACCAACCGCCTCGGAAATCCGGACGGCTGGAATATTCAGTGACTGTTTCAACGCCTCGGTCAGCGTGACCATACCTTTGTAGTCATTGGTGTAGTTTTTTGGCGACCAAGGACCAGAGCCCCGGACGTTGATCGTCAGGGGTTTGTCCTCGACATAGTCGGCGGGCGAGTATCCAAGATCCATCGCGGCGGCATAGACAAAGGGCTTGAAGGCCGATCCCGTCTGACGTTTGGCGTGCGTGGCACGGTTGAATGCTCCCGACACCTTGGATTGCCGGCCGCCGACCATGGCGCGCACCGCGCCATCGGCGGACATCACGACCACGGCGGCTTCGGCCTTGGACCCTTCGCGCACCTTGGTCTCAAATATGTCCGCCAGCGCGGTTTCGGCAGCCTTCTGCAACCGCTGGTCCAAAGTTGTGCGGATGACGACATCCTCGGTCGTGTCCGACGTCAGGAAGGACGGCGCGCTATCCATGACCCAGTCGGCGAAATAGCCCCCGGCCCGCGCCTCGGCGGCATCGGACAAGGTGGCGGGGTTTGCCCGGGCAGCGGCGGTTTCCGCCGGGGTCAAGAAGCCCTGTTCTTGCATCAGGCCCAGCACGAGGTTGGCGCGTTCCTGTGCCCGTTGCAGGTTTCGTGTCGGCGCGTAGTAGGACGGTGCCACCAGCAGACCGGCCAGCATCGCCGCCTGCTGCGGATTCACTTCGTTTGCTGATACGCCGAAATACCGCTGTGCCGCCGCTTCGAAGCCGCGTGCGCCCGCACCCAGATAGGCGCGGTTGAGGTAGATCGTCAGGACCTCTTCCTTGGTGTATTTGGTCTCCATCGCCAGGGCGAAGGGCACTTCCTTGATCTTGCGGACCAGAGATCCCGCGCGGCAATCTTCTTCGTAGGCGGCTTCGGTTTTCCAGCGGGTGACGTCATAAGGCGTCCCCAGACACAGCAATTTGGCGACCTGCTGTGTGATGGTCGAGCCGCCGTTACCGGAAAACGGGCCGCGTCCCTCGCTCAGGTTGATACGGATGGCGCTTGCGATGCCCCGGGGGGATACGCCAAAGTGCGAATAGAAACGGCGATCTTCGGTCGCAACCACCGCATTGCGCAGGTGTTTGGACACGTTGCGTGCTGAAATCTGCCCGCCAAAGGTTTCGCCGCGCCAGGCAAAGACCGCGCCGTTTCGATCCAGCATGGTGACTGATCCGCGGGCGCGCCCGTCCAGCTGATCGGCCAGCGGGGGCAGGGTGGAATGGAAGAACCACACAGACGCCCCCAAAACGACAGCGACCAGTGCCGTCACCCGCCACGTGGCGCCCCAGATCATCCGCCAGATGAAACGCACGATCCCGGCAAAAAAGCCGATGATCCCGCCTCGGCGTTGCGGGCGCTTGGGTGATCGTTTTCGCGCTGGCGCCGGTTTGGCCGCTGCCTTTGGGCGCGACGTGCTGCCGCGTCGCATCGCCACCAGGGGCGGTCTGCCAGTGCCTTTTCCGCTCATATGCCTGTGTGCCCGTTATTTGGGGGTGTCGTTCAGTCCGACTGTTTCATTATGCGCACCATATCCTGCCTTTCCGCAAATGTGGAGAGGCGCGCGTGGGCAATTCCCATCAGCATAACGTCTAAATTTTAATCGTCCACGTGCAGATGTGCAAAAATTGTGCGATGTAGCCTGTTTTTCACCCATTCAGCCCCCGGCTTGCGTTGTGCTGCACATGCATAATCGGCGTTTCTATGCCGGTGGGCCCCGGGAAGGGGTCGCCTGCCAAGGGAAGGGTGCATCGTGAAACTCATCATAGCAGCGATCAAGCCGTTCAAGCTGGAGGAGGTCCGCGAAGCGCTGACCGCAATCGGCGTGCGCGGAATGATGGTGACGGAAATCAAGGGCTTTGGCACTCAGTCAGGCCACACGGAAATTTACCGCGGTGCCGAATACGCCGTCAACTTCGTGCCGAAGATCAAGCTGGAAATCGTCGTCGGAGACGCCATGGCTGACCAGGTGGTGGATACCATTCAAAAGGCAGCCCGCACCGACAAGATCGGCGATGGCAAGATCTTCGTGCTGGACGTCGAAGCTGCGGTGCGCGTGCGTACCGGCGAAACCGATGACAATGCGCTCTGATTGGCGCTGTAGGGGAATGTGATCAAAATGACTCAATTTCGAAACCTCACAGGCCTTGCCGCGATGGCCGTGGCGTTGGCGATGCCCGCCTTTGCCCAAGACACGGCCGCCGCTGCAGAAACCGCTGCCGCAGCGGCCCCGGCTGTCGATAACGCATTCATCTTCAACACGCTGCTGTTCCTGATCGGGGGC
>JAUSPL010000488.1 GCA_030656535.1 Gemmobacter sp. | reverse complement strand
GGCTTCTATAATGGCCCGCTGAGGCCGACCAATTGTCGAGGCACACCACTCGGAATTCCCATTTGGGCGCACCGATATCCGGTGACGCCGGATAGATGTTTGCAACCTGGGAAAACGGTATGATCAGTTCGAAGAAAACCTTGTAACGGGAGAGACGTCCATAGATGTAGAACGTCGCCGGACTGAGCCCATGCTTCCGACACAGCTCTGCGGTCGGCAGCCCCGCCTCCTGTTCTTTGATCATCCCGATAATCTGCGCCTTCGTGAAGCGGCTTTTCCTCATGTCGGCTGCTCCTTCAGGTTGGGCAGACTCTACATGACGCCAAGGGAACTTCCGGGGGGCAGGTCACAAGAAGTATTCGTTGCAGAGGTGGAACCCATCGGGTCGCAAGGGGGTTAAGGTATCATGTAGTGCGCTTGCGAGAGCGCGCGCTCGCCGCGCATTGGCAGCCTTCATCTTAACTGCGCCTAGTCTGATCTCTCGGTTGGACGGGTTAGGAGGGACTTCTCTGATGATAAAAGAGACCACGGAAATACAGTTTTGCAGCCGATTTTTGGTCTCCTTCGTCGCATTACCTGTCGTCCTGAGTGCTACGCTTGTCGGCGCTGCTGAGATCGAAGGCGCGTCCAATGACTTGGTCGAACGCGGGGAATATGTCGCGCGTGCAGCAGGTTGCATGTCATGCCATCAGGAGGATCTGTCGGGCGGGTATCAGGTTGAAACCCCGATGGGCACGATTGTGTCAAGCAACATCAGCCCTTCTGACCAATACGGCATTGGCGGCTACAGCCGTGATGATCTGGAGCGCGTGTTGCGCCGGGGGGTTGCCCCCAACCGGCGGCTTTATCCTGCCATGCCTTACTTCTCCTACCGGGGTATGACCGATCCCGACATTGATGCGCTTCACGCTTGGCTGCAGGACCAGGTGCCGATTGACCAGCCGCCAGAAGATGAAACCGATCTGCCATTTCCGTTCAACATCCGCACCGGGGTTATGGCGTGGAACTGGCTGTATCTGGATGACCGCGAACTGCCGCCCGCCGACGACCCGGTGCTGAGCCGGGGGGCTTACCTCGTCAACCATCTGGGACATTGCGGTGAGTGCCACACGCCACGCAACGACTTTTTCGCTGTGCAGGAAGACCGCTACCTTTCCGGCGAGAAAATGGACGGCTGGCTCGCCCCGAACCTGACGCCGGACCCGGTCACGGGCGTTGGCGTCTGGTCTGAAAAGGACATGGTGGACTACCTGCGCACAGGGTTTTCTGGAAATGTCGTGCAGGCAGCTGGGCCGATGGCCGATGTGGTGCGGCACAGCACCAGCCATCTGGAGGAAAATGACCTTGTGGCCATTGCCGCCTACCTTCGTTCCATTCCGGCCCTCACCGGCGGGGTGCAGGATATTCCCATCATTCCCCCCGAAGCCGACCGCGCCGCGCCGGAGCATCGCTATAACCAGATCCGCGAAGAAATGGTGGCAGCGCAATCGCGGACGGATCTGTCCGAGCCGGAACGGCTTTACCTCGATCATTGCGCCGCATGCCATGGCGTCACCGGGCAAGGGCAACCGCAGGCCTTCTATCCGCCGCTGATCCAGAACGCCGCACTGCGCCGCACCGACCCGACCAATCTTTTGCAGGTGCTGTTGTATGGCGCACAGCCCGGCAAGCTTTACCGAGCCCCCGGAATGCCGGGCTTTGCCGATGAACTGAGCGCCGAACAGATCGCCCTGCTTGCCAATTTCACCCGCAGCACCTTTGGTGAACGGCCCGACAGCGCCGTGACGGCTCAGGATGTCAACCTTGTCATCGCCCCCGAGGAGGAAATGCCCGCACCGCTACGCATGCTTCAGGTGGCGGCATGGGTTGGGGTGGCCGGGGCGGTTCTGGTACTGGCACTGATTGTCTGGTGGGTGACACGCAGGAGGCGGCGCAAAACCGCAGGAGGACCGAGATCATGACCAAGATGCCCTATACCCCCACACGCCGTCAGTTGCTGGCCATGATCGGGCAGGTCGCCGGTGCGGGGGCAATGTATCAGGCGATGACCAGTCTGGGGTTTGCGGCCGAGTCCGGCTACACGGCCGAACCTGGGCTGCAGGGCCCCCGTCAGGGGCGGCGTGTTCTGATCCTTGGCGCAGGGATCGCGGGGATGGCGGCAGCCTATGAGATGCGTCGTGCCGGGTATGAGGTGAAAATCCTTGAATACCAGAACCGGCATGGCGGGCGCTGTCTGACCATGCGGGGTGGCGACCGTTACACCGAGATGGGCGGCCATGAGATCACCTGTGATTTCGAAGGCGACGGGTTCTTCAACCCCGGCCCATGGCGGTTGCCGGTGCATCACCGGGCGGTATTCGATTATTGCCGCAAGCTGGGCGTTCCCTTGCAGCCCTTCATCATCAAGAACAACAGGGCGTTCCTGCATTCATCGCGCGCCTTTGGTGGCAAGCCGCAGCGGATCGGCCATGTCGAAAAGGATATGCGCGGCCATGTGGCGGAACTGCTGGCCAAATCGCTGCATCAGGGGGGGCTGGATGAAGCGGTCAGCATCGAGGATCGCGAAAGACTACTGGAGGGGCTCCGGGACTGGGGCGTTCTGGACCGCCGAGACCGCTACCGCGCCAGCGATGATGTGGGTGGGGTGCGCGGCTGGGATATCCATCCGGGTGGTGGGCTGATGGCGGAAAAGTCGCCGTCGCAACCGATTGACTTGTCGCCCTTGTTGCAGTCGGGCCTGTGGGACCAGTTGTTCAATTTCAACAGCTATACGTTTGAGGCACCGATGTTCGAGCCGGTGGGCGGCATGGATGCGATCACGGACGCCTTTGCCCGTGAGGTGTCGGAGGTGATCCAGTTCAACGCCCGCGTCACTCGTATCGCGCAAGGTGACGGCGGCGTGACCGTCACCTATGCGGATGGCGACCAAGGCGGCATGGTGCGTGAGGAAGCCGCAGACTGGTGCATCTGCACAATCCCGCTGTCGGTTCTGGTGCAGCTTGACGTCGATTGTTCTGACGAAATGCGGCAGGCGATTGGCGCGGTGCCCTATGCATCTGCCTTCAAAGTCGCGCTGGAGTTCCGGCGGCGGTTCTGGGAACAGGATGACTGGATCATGGGCGGGGTCAGCTATACCGACCTGCCACTGGTGCAGATTGCCTATCCAAACTACGGCTTCATGAGCGATGGCCCCGCAGTCCTGCAGGCCGCCTATGACACGGCGACGGGCGGGCGCAACTTTACCTATTCCTGGTCGACGATGACCCCGCAGGAGCGCATTGACGCCGCCCTTGCCTTTGGCCGCCAGATCCATCCGCAATACGATGCCGAGTTCATGTCCGGCACGTCATGGGTCTGGCACCGGGTCGACTGGTCCTTGGGTTGCTATGGTCAGTGGACCGATGACCTGCGTGACGCGCATTACAAGACCCTGTGCGAAATCGACAACCGGCTGGTGCTGGCAGGCGAGCATTGCTCGCATATCCCCGCGTGGCTTGAAGGCTCGCTGCTGTCGGCGCTGGACGCGATCAAACGTCTGGATCAGAGGGAGAATGCGTGATGTTCCGCAATATCCTTTGGGCTGGCCTCGCTCTCACTCTGCTGGCCACAAACGTCACCTCGCAGGAAGCCCGGTTCTCGGCAGAGCCGCAGAGATCCGACGCTGCAACGGAAACGCTTTTGCAGCGTTTCTCCGAACATCCAGATCACTTTACGCAAACGGATGGCGCTGCACTGTATCAGACCACCTGTCAGGCCTGCCATATGGAAGACGGGGAGGGTGGCGCGGGCGCGGGCGCTCACCCACCTTTGGCCCGCAATCCGAAACTGAACTCGCGGCATTTCCTCGCCGGTGTCATCTTGACCGGGTATCATGGCATGCCGCATTTTGGGACCATGATGTCAGATGAACAGGTCGCTGCTGTGACCAACTACGTGCGCAGCCATTTCGGGAATGATTACCCGGACCCGATCACCCCCGGGGAAGTGGCCCATCTGCGCCCACCTGACGACCATTGAACAGGCGCCCTCCACTACCCGCAAAGAGCACACAACAAAATGATGAAAGCGCGTGGCAAAGGCCCCGACCGAGTGCCTTTGCCAATTAATGCAGTCCGGGCATCGGGGGAAGTCGGCAGGCGCCCGGCCCGCACTCGCCGGTAAAGCCAAGAACCTCAGACGAAGAATGCGACGGTCGCCAGCTTCGGTACGCCCTGGCTGTTGATGTTGCCACGGCGCCGGTCCATCTGGTCGTCCGCCACTCGGGTCTGCCATTGCGCTGCCTGCACGGGCAGGGGCAGGGTGCCGCCCGACCCATAGCTCTGGCCCGGCCCACCCTACGCACCGTCCGTCGCCTTGGGGGTCGACCAGTTGGTGATGCCCAGCGCCAGTGCTTCGGCCTTGCGGGTAAAGGCGCTGTTGCCCGCCGGGTTGTGGCTGGCGGTGCCCGGATGCAGGCTCATCGGTGTGGGCCAGGATGAAGATCCGCAGCCAGCTGGTGCGGTGCGCCGACTTCTGCCGCAGAGAACAGACCCACCGCAGGCATGTAGCACAGTCCCCAAAGCTCTCGCAGGACGGTTTCAAGGCCGAGCCCGTTGGCGAGGCCGGACTGGCGTTTGCTGGCACCGGCAATGTGCCGTTCAAGCGCGAATGGCCAGGCTGGACGCCGACCCAGAACATGCTGAAAACCCAGCCCGAAAAATATGGGGACTATGCGGCAGGGCTGGAAGGCGGCATCGACAACCCGCTGGGGGCGCGTGCGCTGTACCTGTTCAAAGGCGGCAAGGACACGATGTATCGCATCCACGGCACCAGCGATGCCGCATCTATCGGGCAGGCCACTTCGGCGGGCTGCATCCGGCTGTTCAATCAGGACATCCTCGATCTTTACGAACGCGTGCCGCCCAACACCCGTGTGGTTGTGCTCAACGAGGCGGAGGCCGGGCAGGGCACCACGCCACCATCCGGTGTGCCGCCCGCCCTTGCCTCAATTACCGAACCCGAAGGAGACCCGACCCGATGATCCTGACCCGCAGAACCCTGATCCTGACAGGAACCGCCGCCGCCCTGCTGCCGCTGCCCGCGATTGCTCAAGAGGCGGATCTGACCGTTGAAGATGTGCTGTTCGATCCCGATGGCCCGGTGATGGGCAACCCGGACGGGGACATCACGCTGGTCGAATACTTCGACTATCAGTGCCCCTATTGCAAATCGGGGCATCCGCTGCTGGTTGAAACTGTCGCCCGCGACGGAAACATCCGGCTTGTGATGAAGGATTGGCCGATCTTCGGCGGCGAATCCCTGCGCGCAACCCGGCTGACGCTGGGGGCCGCCGAGATGGGCCAGTTTGAGGCCGCCAATGCCGCCCTGATGGCCACGAAGGCGCGCCTGACGGCGGCGCAAGTCGACGAGGCGCTCATCGGTGCCGGGATCGACATTGAGGCCGCTACAGCGGCCTTCACGGATGCGTCCGACAAGTGGAACGCCTATCTGGGTCGCAACATGTGGCAGGCCGATAGTTTTGGGCTGGCAGGCACCCCCGCCTACATCATCGGTCAGACCCTTTACCCCGGTGCGCTTATGAAGGACGTACTGGACGAGGCGATCAGGACCGCGCGGGCGTGATGCCCGCGGCTACATCGCGGCGCGGGTGGCGCGCAGCACTGCGGCAATCTCGCGGAACCGGGCGACATGCGGCGACGTTGGCCGCCAGCCCAGCACCACGCGGCGGGGGCAGGCATCGGGCAGCGGGGTCAGCACGATCTGCTGCCCCCGTGCCGCCCCGGCATCAATCGCAAGCTGCGGCAGCAGGGTGATGCCAAGCCCCTCTGCCACCATGGAAATCAGCGTGGGAAGGCTGGTGGCGGCAAACCCGTCATCGGCCTGCGCGCCCGATTGCGGAAAGGCCGAAAGCGCGTGGCGTTGCAGGCAATGGCCCTTTTCCAGCAGCAAGAGCGGCGATCTGGCCAGCGCGGCACCCGTGACTTCAAGGCTTGCAGCAAGGGCATGGCCCGGCGGGGTGGCAAGCTGATAGCCATCCTCGAACAGCAGTTCGGTTTCAATCGAGCCCACGTCATGCGGCAGGGCCACAAGAATGAGGTCAAGCCGCCCATCAACCAATCCGGCGACCAGCGCTTCGGTCAGTTCTTCGCGCAGGTATATCCGCATCTCGGGCCACTTGGCGCGGATCATCGGCAGGGCGCGCGGCACCAGAAACGGCCCGACCGTGGGGATCGCCCCAAGCCGCAGGTCCATCAGGTCAGACCCGGCGTGCTGGCGGGCAAGGTCTTCGATGTCTGCGACTTCGGTCAACACCGCCCGCGCGCGGCGCGCCATCTCGGTGCCGATCGGGGTCAGCATCACGCTGCGTTTGGACCGCTCGGCAAGCGAAATGCCCAGCTGATCTTCAAGTTCCTTGATGCCCGCCGAGAGGGTGG
This sequence comes from Gemmobacter sp., assembly GCA_030656535.1. Taxonomy (GTDB): domain Bacteria; phylum Pseudomonadota; class Alphaproteobacteria; order Rhodobacterales; family Rhodobacteraceae; genus JAUSPL01. The sequence continues at coordinate 429 of JAUSPL010000488.1, read as the reverse complement.
GTTGTGTGACGTTGCAGATCTCGGCGGCACGCGAAAAGTTCAGCGTGTCCGACAGGGCAACAAGGTAGCGAAACTGGCGCAGACTGGTCATGGTATTGCCTTATCGAATTTTACAATGACTGTGACTATAACAATCAATTTCCTCTATGTGTTCGACTTGGGTAGATGTTTGGACATGGAAAATCAAGACAAGGAAACGAACATGAACGCGATGACCCCTGCCGGCCCGCCCCGGATGAACGAACCCGCCCCCGATTTCACCGCGCTGACCACGCATGGGATGAAATCGCTGTCCGACTACAAGGGAAAATGGCTGATCCTGTTTTCGCACCCGGCCGACTTCACCCCGGTCTGCACCACCGAGTTCACCGCCTTCGCCAACCGCGCCGATGATTTCGCCGCGCTGAACACCGAATTGCTGGGCCTGTC
>JAUSPL010000483.1 GCA_030656535.1 Gemmobacter sp. | reverse complement strand
AGACCCCATGATCGCTTGGTGAGCTGACTGGGTCGGCGGCCTCTCCCGCGGTATTCTCCGTTCGAGGGTTGCGCCAGATTGGCTGGTGCCGAGCCTCAAGAATGGGGGAGAGACCGGATGCAGGATATCATGTTTATCGGGCTGGATGTCCACAAGGCGACGATTTCCGTTGCCGTGGCGAAAGGCGAACGTGGTGGCGAGGTCCGCCACTGGGGCACGATTCCACATCGCGCCGATCATGTCAGGAAACTTGCGGAGAAGGTAGGCGCGGACGGCCATCGGCTGCATTTCTGCTACGAAGCTGGGCCTTGCGGATATGGTCTGTATCGTCAACTCGTCGAGCTGGGACACGACTGCATCGTGGTGGCGCCGTCCCTGATCCAGATGAAGGCCGGTGACCGGGTGAAGACAGACCGCCGCGACGCCGTGATGCTGGCGAAGCTGCATCGGGCGGGTGAACTGACGGCGGTCTGGGTTCCGGACGCAGCGCATGAAGCGATGCGCGATCTGGTCAGGGCACGTGCGACGGCGGTGCGGGTCGTTGGCAAGGCGCGGCAGCACCTGCAGGGCTTTCTGCTCCGCCACAGCCGCATCTATCCCGGCAAGAAGGGCTGGACGGTGGCCTATCGGCGCTGGCTGACCACGGTGCGTTTCCAGCACCCTGCACAGCAGATCGTGTTCCAGGATTATGTTGACGCCGTGGCCGACGCCGAGGCGCGGATCGAGCGGCTGACCGGGCAGATCGCAGAACTGCTTCCAACCTGGAGTCTGGCGCCGGTCGTGGAGGCGGTTCAGGCCATGCGAGGTGTCGCTTTCATTGTCGCCGTGACCGTGGTGGCCGAGGTCGGCGACTTCCATCGGTTCGACAACCCACGGCAGCTGATGGCCTATCTCGGGCTCACACCTTCCGAACAGTCCAGCGGCGCCAGCGTGCGCAGAGGCGGGATCACCAAAGCGGGCAGCGGCCTCGCACGACGGGTTCTGATCGAAGGGGCTTGGAGCTACCGGATGCAGGCACGGGTCAGCCGGAAGCTGCACGACCGGCTCGAGGCGCTGCCTAAGGCCGTCCGCGATATCGCCTGGAAGGGGCAGTTGCGCATGTGCCAACGCTACCGCCATCTGATGGCGGCGGGCAAAGCGAAGGTCGTGGTGACGACCGCCATCGCCCGCGAGATGGTCGGCTTTATCTGGGCCATCGCCAGAGCGGTGACGGCTGCGCCCGCCTGAAACGGGTGCAGAAGCAAAGAAGAAGGCAGCGCCCCGATCACGCCGATGCGCAAGGTTGGGGGCCGAACGCGGTGGGGAACCCTCGTGCCCTGTTATGAGCCGACATCGTCGACGCTCGTCCCTTAGAGCGAGGCAGCCCCAGGACGAAACCACGGTCATGCGGTAGCCAACCCGCGCATGAGAGCTTGCTCAACCGTCGTCTCAGTTCCGCCTCCTACCTTGCGCGTCCACATCACGCTGCGCCCGGCCCCGCCGGGATATTTGCCATGAAACAAAGGCTTGACAGCAATCGTGAGAGCAGGTCGCTGAAATAGTTCCCGAGCCGGAACGCTGTCCCGTCATCAGGGCCGGTTCGACTGATGTGTCATGCCTGTCGGCGCGTTCGCGGGTCGCTCCTGGGCCATCTTTCCCTTCATGCCCCCAGCAACCGTGGTAGCCGGGCAAGGTTGTTGGCGGCCATGGTCAGGATGAAGCGGGATCGGACGCGTTCAACGCCCCGATACATGGTCTGTGCCATGCCGCCGACGGTTTTGGCCCAGCCGAAAGTGAGGAGGATCAGACAACGATCCGGGGGATCGTTGTCCCGACGCAAGTCGATCTTCTTTCGGTGCTCCTGGGGCAACGCATACCCCTCGTGTCGGGTCGTGCGCCCGTCGATCGCTGAGTATCTCGATTTCTGGGCGATGTGGGGCGTGACGCAGGCCTGGCGCAGGTCGGACACGAACCCGGCCGCGTCATACCCCTTGTCGGCACCCAGCGTCAGCCGCCGCGTCGATCCGGGGGAATGGCGATGGATCATGTCCATCGCCACCTTGCGCTCGGCATGACCGTCGGCCTGGGTCAGATCACCCTGCACGACCAGCCCGTTGCGGTTCTCCATCAGGGCATGGCCGATGAAGCACAGCATTGCGCCGGTGCGAGGGGATTTCTTATAGAGCCGGGCGTCTGGATCGGTGGTCGAGGTATGGGTGGCATTCGAGCACTTCTCGCCCCGGAAGTCGACCTCGGCATTGCGGTGGCGGTGGGAATTGCGGGGCATCGGATCGGTCTCGGCTGGGGTCTCGGAAATCGCGGGCTCGGGAGTGGTATCGGAGGCGGGTGGATCGCCGGACCCCTCATCGTCAGGCGGGGTGGCATCGGCCTTTGGCTGGAAGCTCTTCATCGACGCCCAAGCCTTCACCAGCGTGCCATCGACCGAGAAGTGGTCATCCGACAAGAGCGGCACCACCTCGCGGTGGGCCAGGATCGCCGCCATCACCTTGCGCGACATCTCGGTGGTCAGCAGCCGGTCCCGGTTCTTGGTGAATACCGTGGGGACCCAGACCGGATCGTCGATGCCGAGACCCACGAACCAGCGGAACAGCAGGTTGTAATCCATCTGCTCCATCAACTGCCGCTCCGACCGGACAGAGAACAGGATCTGCAGAAGGCCCGCCCGGATCTGCCGCTCCGGCGGGATCGAGGGGCGCCCGAAATCAATGTAGAGCGTCTCGAAATCCGCGTCCAAGCTTGCCAGCGCGTCATTCACCACCTGCCGGATCTTGCGCAGTGGGTGTTTCGGCGGGATCCGCTCCTCCAGATCGACATAGCTGAACAGCGCACCGCTCGTCTCGTCCGCCCCACGCATCTTCACCCCCCATCAAAGCCTGCGCAGGGTGAATCATGTTCCTCAAACCGGGCCAAGGGCCGACTTCTTCAGCAACCTGTTGGGTGTTTGATCGGCGTTGATGATGTGACCGCCCCCCGACGGCATGGATGTGCCAAGGTGGGTCTGCGAGGATCCACAGAGGAGGACGGTCATGTCGGAGATTGCCACGGTCGGGCTGGACTTGGCGAAGAATGTATTTCAGGCGCACGGCGCTGATGCGTCTGGTCAAACGGTGGTGCGCAAAAAGCTTAGAAGGGATCAAGTGCTGGCCTTCTTCGGGCAGTTGCGACCATGCGTTGTAGCGATGGAAGCCTGCGGCGGCGCCCATTTCTGGGGGCGCGAGATCGGCAAGCTGGGCCATGACGTTCGGCTGATCCCTCCGGCCTACGTCAAGCCATTCGTCAAGCGTCAGAAAAACGATGCGGCCGATGCCGAGGCGATCTGCGAAGCGGCACAACGTCCGACAATGCGCTTCGTGTCTGTGAAGAGCGAAGAGACCCAGGGCGCGGCGATGGTGTTTCGCGTGCGCGAGCTTTTGATCCGGCAGAGGACACAGGCCATCAATTCCCTGCGCGGCCATCTGACCGAGTTCGGGCAGATCGTGCCGCAGGGTGCTGCGAATGCCTCGAAGCTGATTGCAATCGTCGAAGACCCGGAATGCGACCTGCCCGCCGATGCTGTCACCACACTCAAAGTCCTGATCGCGGCACTGGCGCAGTTGGAGGCAGAGATAGGCAAGCTCGATACTGAGATCACCCGTCGAGCCAGGGGAAACGACTTGGCGCGCCGTCTGATGACGGTGCCGGGCATCGGCCCGCTGATCGCCACGGCCATCGCGACCCTTGCACCGCCACCCGAGAATTTCCGCAAGGCACGAGATTTTGCCGCGTGGCTGGGTCTGGTGCCACGGCAGCATTCGACGGGCGGCAAACAGCGGCTCGGGGCAACGACGAAG
>JAUSPL010000480.1 GCA_030656535.1 Gemmobacter sp. | reverse complement strand
CAGGGCGGATCGAAATGGATCGGCACGGCCGGCACCTCGCCGTTTGGTGCCTATGGGTACAACCCCGAGGGCGTGCGGATCGGCCAAAAGGAAGGCCGCCATGGCAAAGCGGTCAAGGTCTGGGACAAGCGTGAATTCAAGAACCTTGATGACACGGTTGAGTTGGGGACCCGCAATATCAAGGTGGCGCTGAAACGCCTGCGAAAATGGGCCCGCGACGGTGCGCACGAGGAACTTGATCTGGACCATACCATCCGGGCCACCGCTGAACAGGGCTGGCTGGATGTGAAAACCCGACCCGAGCGGCGCAACGCGGTCAAGGTCTTGCTGTTTCTGGACGCGGGCGGGTCGATGGACCCATACGTCAAGGTGGTCGAGGAACTGTTTTCCGCTGCGCGCAGCGAATTCAAACACATGGAATACTTTTATTTCCATAACTGTCTTTACGAAGGCGTGTGGCGCGACAACCGCCGACGCTGGGACGCGCAGACCCCCACGGCCGAGATCCTGCGCACCTATGGGCCTGACTACAAATGCATCTTTGTCGGTGACGCCACGATGTCGCCCTATGAGGTCCTCCACCCCGGAGGGGCGAATGAGCACTGGAACCCTGAATCCGGTCAGGTTTGGCTGGAACGGGCGCGCGAACAATGGCACGCGAACCTGTGGATCAACCCGACGCCCGAACGGTTCTGGGACCATACCCAGTCGGTTCGACTGATCCGGGATATCTTTGAAAACCGCATGGTCCCGATGACACTGGAGGGCCTGTCGCGCGGCATCAAGGATCTGGGTCGATGAAGCGACTCGGTCGGCGCCATCCGGTGCTGCTTGGTGCCCTTGTCATTGCCGGGGCGGTCACGCTGGCTTTCCTGGTGAACCTGGGCATTGTGCTGTTCAATGACATGCGTGAACCGGACCGCCCAGTCGAAGGCTGGATGACACCGCGCTATCTGATACGGGTCTATGACCTGCAACCCGATGATCTGGCGCGCGTTCTGGATGTGGTGCCCGGCTCGCTTCCCGGAGTGCCGCTCAAGCGGATCGCCCGCGAACGGGGCCTGCCCCTGCCAGACCTGATCGTCGCAATCGAGGCTCTGCGCGCGCAGGTGGAACCCTGATGGATACATCGAAAGCCATGGCGCTTGGCACAGTTTCCGAGGCCTTGCTGGCCCTGGTACCCGTTTACGGCGCGGCGTTGATCGGTGTGGTGACGTTCCTGTCCTGCGTTGCCTTGCCGGTCCCTGCATCGCTGGCGATGCTTGCGGGCGGGGCGTTTGCGGCGACAGGGGATCTTGCGCTGGCGGGTGTGATGACCGCTGCCTTCATCGGGGCGCTGACCGGGGATCAAGCCGGGTACTGGCTTGGGCGACGGGGGGGTGGGCTGGTTGCGAAAGTGGCGCAGCGCCCCAATTCTGCACATATGTTTGCCCGCGCGCGGTCATCCCTGCGCGGCAATGCGTTTGGTGTTGTCTTTCTAAGCCGGTGGCTGTTCAGCCCACTGGGACCTTGGGTCAATCTGGCGGCGGGCGCGATGGGTGTGCGCTGGGGGGTTTTCAGCCTGGGATCAATAACCGGAGAGGCGGTCTGGGTTGTGGTCTATGTGGGGCTGGGCTGGGTGTTCGCGGCTCAGGTTGACCGTGTCGGCGAAACAATGACGACGCTGGCCGGGGTGCTGGCCGGGGCTGCCGTCACCGCGCTGCTGGCCCGCGCGTTATGGCGTGTACGCAGGCGTTAAGCGACCCGCAGCGCCCGCGTTTCGGCCTCGATCCAGGCGCGAAAGGCATGAAGCGGGGGGTGTTCAGACCGTGAAACCGGCCAGACAAGCCAGTAGCTGCCCACCCCGGTAAAAGGCTTGCCACAGGCCACGACCAACCGGCCATCATCGATTTCCGGCTGTGCCAGGAATTCCGGCAGCAGGGCGATGCCCAACCCGTGAATGGCCGCCTGTGTCATGGGGGCAAACTGGTCGAACAACATGCCGCGCGGCGCGGGCGCGGGCACGCCTTGCAGCGCAAACCACTCGGCCCAGGCCGTGGGGCGGGTTTCGATCTGCAGCAGCGGCAGGTCCAGCAGCGCCGCCGCCCCCGAAACCGGATGCCGGGCCAGAAACGCTGGGGCGGCACACGCGATCAAGGTTTCATCAAACAGCCGCAAATGGCCCGCATCGCGCCAGTCATCCGTGCCAAAATGGATAGCGGCATCAAAGCCTTCTGCGGAAAAGTTGAACATCTTCAGCCGTGTCGCCAAATTGATCGTGATCCCCGGATATGCCGACAAGAACCCTGCCAGGCGCGGGGCCAACCAGCGCGTGCCAAACGCTGGCAGGATCGCAAGGCTAAGGACGCCTCCGCCGGGATTGGCGGCCAGTTCCATCGACGCGCGGGCGATCAGGTCCAGCGCCCGCGAAATATCACGGCCATAGGCGCGCGCGGATTCGGTCGGGGTCAGGCGACGACGTTCGCGGGTAAACAAGGGCTGGCCCAACTGCGCCTCCAGCCCCTGGATAAGCCGGCTGACCGCGCCCTGCGTCAGGTCCAGCTCGCGTGCGGCGGCCGCGGTGGACCCGGTGCGCAATACGGCCTCGAAGGCTTGTAGCAGACTGACCGAAGGCAAGAACCGGCGCGGGCGAGACATCATGCGCTCCATGCATCGAATATCGCCTAAATAGCATTGGAAAGCCCGGTTTCACAAGCGTATAACACATACATCCCTTTCCTCCGGAGGCTTCCATGACCGACTCTGCCCGTCCAAAGATGAAACCTAAAGACGCCCCCGATCTGGGTCGCTTCGACTGGGAAGACGCATTCCGGCTGAACGACCAACTGACCGAAGATGAACGCATGATGCGCGATTCCGCCCGCTCTTATGCGCAGGAAAAGCTGCAACCGCGCGTAACTGCGGCCTTCCGCGACGAAACCACCGATCCCGAAATCTTCCGCGAAATGGGCGAAATGGGCCTGTTGGGGATCACGGTTCCGGAACAGTATGGCGGATTGGGCGCGTCTTACGTCGCCTACGGTCTGGTCGCCCGAGAAGTCGAGCGCGTCGACAGCGGCTATCGCAGCATGATGTCCGTGCAGTCGTCGTTGGTGATGTATCCGATCTATGCGTACGGCTCGGAAGAACAGCGCATGAAGTACCTGCCAAAGCTGGCGTCTGGCGAATGGATCGGCTGTTTTGGCCTGACCGAGCCCGACGCAGGGTCAGACCCGGCCGGCATGAAGACCGTGGCCAAGAAGACCGCGAACGGCTATGTTCTCAACGGCGCCAAGATGTGGATTTCGAATTCACCGATCGCGGATGTTTTCGTGGTCTGGGCAAAGTCCGAAGCCCATGGCGGAAAAATCCGTGGCTTTGTTCTCGACAAGGGAACCAAGGGTCTGTCGGCCCCCAAGATCGCCGGCAAGCTGTCTTTGCGCGCGTCCATCACGGGCGAGATCGTGATGAAGGATGTCGAGGTTGGCGAAGACGCGCTTTTGCCGCACGTCGAGGGTCTGAAAGGTCCGTTCGGCTGTCTGAACCGCGCCCGCTATGGCATTTCCTGGGGTGTTCTGGGGGCGGCAGAATTCTGCATGGCCGCCGCGCGCCAATACGGGCTTGACCGCAAGCAGTTCAACAAGCCGCTGGCCCAGACCCAGATCTTTCAGTTGAAGCTTGCCAACATGATGACCGATATCAGCCTTGGCCTGCAGGCCAGCCTGCGCGTTGGCCGCCTGATGGATGATGCGAATGCCGCACCGGAAATGATTTCCATCGTCAAGCGCAACAACTGTGGCAAGGCGCTGGATATCGCACGGATGTCACGGGACATGCACGGCGGAAACGGCATCCAGGAAGACTATCAGATCATGCGCCACATGGTGAACCTGGAAACCGTGAACACCTACGAAGGGACCCACGATGTTCACGCTCTGATCATCGGTCGTGCCGTGACCGGACTACAGGCGTTCTTCTGATTTCATCTTGACTGAAATACCCTGCCTGCGACCCGTTCCACCGGGCCGCAGGCAGCGGTAGATGAACAAGGCGGGTTTGAAAGCCGAAAAGGAATAAGATGATGCCCCGGTCCCAGATCGTGCATGACAACTTTTTGCGCAGACTGCCTGCACGGGACTTTCCGTCGGGTCGTGCGCCAGAGCCGGGCCTGGACACGTCGCAGGCCGTCGCGATCTACCGCGCACAGGTAACCAGCCGGGCGCTCGATCTGCAGGCGCGGGCGATGCAAAAGGCGGGTCAGGGGTTTTACACGATCGGGTCGTCCGGGCACGAGGGTATGGCCGCAGTGGCCGCCGCGTTGCGGCCCGACGACATGGCGTTCCTGCATTACCGGGATGCGGCGTTTCAACTGGCGCGCGCGGATCAGGTTCCGGGTCAATCGGCGCTGTGGGACATGCTGTTGTCGTTTGCGGCGTCACGCGAGGACCCGATTTCGGGCGGGCGCCACAAGGTCTTGGGGTCTCGCGCCCTGATGATCCCGCCGCAGACCTCGACCATAGCGTCGCACCTGCCCAAGGCGGTCGGCGCCGCCTATTCGATCGGGCTGGCCCGGCGCCGCCCGCCCGAGCATCGCGTGCTGGCAGACGACGGCATCGTCGTGTGTTCCTTTGGCGATGCCAGCGCCAACCACTCTACGGCCCAGGGTGCGTTCAACACGGCTGGCTGGACCGCCTATCAGTCCATTCCGATGCCACTGCTGTTTGTATGTGAAGACAACGGCATCGGGATTTCCACCAAGACGCCGAAGGGCTGGATCGAGGCCGGGTTCCGGTCGCGACCGGGGCTCAGGTATTTTTCTGCTGATGGTCTGGACATGTATCAAACCCATGCCGTGGCGCGCGAGGCCGCCGAATGGGTTCGCACCCGCAGAAAACCCGCGTTCTTGCATCTGCGCACCGTCCGGCTTTACGGTCACGCGGGCGCGGACTTGCCCACCACCTACATGCC
>JAUSPL010000473.1 GCA_030656535.1 Gemmobacter sp. | reverse complement strand
GGATTTGAAATTGCGGCAGGCGATGCAGCTTGAGATCAAGCAGTATCACGCGCAGCTTGGCTGCACGATCGTTTTTGTCACCCATGACCAAGGCGAGGCGCTGGCCCTGTCGGACAGGATCGCGGTGATGGGCAAAGGTCGGATCGAGCAGGTCGATGCGGCCGATGTGATCTATGACCGGCCCAACAGCCTGTATGTTGCCGAGTTCATCGGCCGCACCAATGTGTTGATCGTCGAGGCGGGCCCATCTGGGCCGCGGATCGCCGGAACCGACATCGCCCTGCCGTCCGCGATTGCCGGGGGCCGACCCGGCCAGGGGCCGGCGGTGCTCAGCCTGCGCCCCGAAAAGATCATCCGGGCCGCGACCGCGCGTGACGGTAGCATCCTGATGGAGGCGCAGATTTCCGAAGTGCTTTTCCAAGGCGATCTCGTTCACTACCGGGCTCTGATTCCGGGCGGCCTGAAGCTCCAGTTCCAGGAGCATCGCAGCCCGGGCAGCGACATCCTGAAAGTCGGCGGATCGGTCAGGCTGGCCTTCGACCCTGAGGATGCGCTCAGGCTCTAGGGTAGACCACTCATAACAAGTCCTAATAATCGGCGAAAACAATCAGAGAGGATACTGTAATGCAAAGACTGCTCAGAACGACTGCTGTCGGCGTGACGGCATCGATGCTTATGTCGGCGGCCGTGTCCGCAGATACCCTCGTGCTCAGCACGTCGGGCGGCGTGGTCGCCGAGGCCACCATGAAGTATTTTGTCCCGGCCTTTGAAAAGGAAACGGGCTGGAAGGTGCAACAGGTCAGCGCCGAAGGCACCCGCATGGCTGAGATCGAAGCCATGGTCAGGGCGGGCAACCCGGTCTGGGATGTAAGCGAGATTTCGGCATCCAACTACCCGATCGGGGTGCAGAGGGGCCTGCTCGAAGAGGTCAACTATGAGCTTGTCGACCCGGAAGGCCTCCTGCCTGAGATCGCGCGCGCGAAGTATGGCGTGGTGACCGCCAGCTACTCGACCGTGCTGATGCAGAACACGGCCAAGAGTCCCGAAGGCAAGCTGATGACCACTTGGGCGGATTTCTGGGATACGGAGACCTTCCCCGGACCGCGTTCGCTGCGGGAGGGTCCTGAGTACAACCTCGAATTTGCATTGCTGGCGGACGGGGTCGCCATTGACGATCTCTATACTGTTCTTGCCACCCCCGAAGGCATTGACCGTGCCTTTGACAAGCTGGGTGAGATCCGCGAGTCAATCCCGGTCTGGTGGACCTCGGGGGCACAGTCGGTGCAATTGCTGACGGACGGTGAAGTGATCTACGCCACCAATTACAACGGTCGCGCGTCAGCGATGGTGAAAGCCGGTATCCCGATCTCGATCATGTGGAACGGCGGCGCGTTGCACACCACCTATTTGGGCATAGTCAAAGGCACAAAGAACCTTGAGGCAGCCCATGCCTATCTGCGGGTGCGCGCCACCAATACCGAGAGCCAGCGGGAATATCTGAACTTCCTGCCCTATCCCGGATCGGCACCAGGTCTGCTCGAGTCGCTGCCGCAGGAAGTTGCCGAGCAGTTGCCGACCTACCCGGCCAACCTCGCAGGGCAGTACGTTGCCAACGAGGAGTTCTGGGCCGCGAACATCGAGGCGCTGCGCGAGCGCTGGGACGAATGGCTGCTTGAGTGACCTCTGCCGTCCCCCCGGCCATGCCAGGCCGGGGGGACGCCTGAGGCACCTTCCCCCACCGACCACCTGACCAACCAGGAATCCCCGATGATTGCGGCTCTCAAGCGTAGCGTGCTGATCTGGCCTGCGATGCTCTTGATCGTGGCGCTCTATCTGGTGCCATCCTTCGATGTCATCCGATCAAGCCTGTTCGATCCGGATTTGACCACCCGCCACATTGATCGTCTGATCGACCGTCCGGTGTTCATGACGGTGTTCTGGCGCACGGTGCAGACATCGCTGATCGTCGCCTTTGCAGGTGCGTTGATTGCCTGGCCGGTTGCCTATTTCATCAACGCCCAGCCCCGGCGCAGCCAGTTTCTGCTGATATTTCTGATCTTCATCCCGCTGTGGATGAGCGTTCTGATCCGGTCCTATGCCTGGCTGGTCGTGCTGGGCCGCGATGGGGTGGTCAACTCGGCCATGCTGGGTATGGGCCTGACCACTGAACCAGTGCAGATGCTGTTCACGCCCGCGGCCGTCCAGCTTGCGATGCTGCAAATCCTGCTCCCGATCCAGATCGTCACAACCTACGGCGCGATGACCGAGATCGACTTAGACCTGATGCGCGCGGCCCGCATTCTAGGCGCGCGGCAGGGTCAGGCGCTGCGCCGGGTGTTCATCCCGCTCAGCTTTGACGGCGCCATGACGGGCATGATCATCGCCTTCATGCTGTCGATGGGGTTCTTCATCACCCCTGCGCTGCTGGGTGGCCCGCGCGACAGAATGCTGGGCAACTTGATCGAGGTACAGGTCGCGCAACTGAATTGGGGTTTTGCCTCGGCGCTTGGACTGCTGCTGCTGTTCGGAACGCTTGGCTGTGTCATCGTGCTGCGGTTCTGCGGCCGAATGGCGCTCCGGGTGCTGAAGTGAGCGAGGTGCATCATGGATAGGCAACGTACATTGGGTTCGGTTCTGCTGTCGGCCTGGTTCTGGCTGATCGTGGTCTTCATGGTCTTTCCGATCTTCGTGATCATTCCCCTATCCTTCGGATCGGGCGACCTGTTGCAGTTTCCGCCGCAGCAATACGGGCTGCGCTGGTATCACGCCTATATCAACGATCCGCTTTGGATGCAGGCAACCTGGTTGTCCTTCAAAATCGCGCTGATCTCGGGTGTGATCGCGACGATCACCGGCACGATGGCGGTCATTGCCCTGGAGCGGCATCTTGGGCGCAGCCGCGTCGCGTTTACATATCTCATCACCTCGCCAATCATCGTCCCGCACATCTTCATCGCGCTCGGCATCTTCATCTTTGCCCTTCGCAACGGGCTGAGCGGCAGCCAGATGCTGCTGATCGGCGCCCATGCGATGGTAGCGTTGCCTTTTGTGGTGCTGATCATCGGCGCCTCGTATCGCCAGATCGACCCGACGATCGAGCGCGCTGCCCGCGTACTTGGAGCAGGACCGATGCGGGCCTTCATGGTGGCAACCTTTCCCAGCCTGATGCCTGCGGGTGTTGCCGCCTTTGTCTTTGCCTTCTTCGTCTCGTTTGACGAACTCATCATCGCCCAGTTCCTGCTCAAGGGTACAGAAACCCTGCCCATGCGGATCTGGGCGAACCTTCAGCTTGATATCAGCCCGACCGTCGCCGCCGTGGCAAGCCTGCTGATCGTCGTGACGACAGTGGCCATGGCCGGCGCGGAAATCCTGCGCCGCCGCGCAACCCAGAAACTTGCGGACTGATCCAGACGGCACCCTGTCCGCCCGTCTCACCGAGGAGAACTAAATGCCTATCCATTATGAAAAAGTCGGCAAGGTCGGCGTCTTCACCATCGACAATCCGCCGGTCAACGCCCTGACGCCGCGCATGCACAAGGAAATGCTGGACCTTGTTCAGGCCTTCATGTCCGACACCTCGGTTCATGTCGGCATCCTAACCGGCAAGGGCACGCGGGCTTTCTGCGGCGGGGACGACATCAAGAACAACTGGAGCAAGGGGACGGTCGCCGACATGCTCGACGCGCATTTCTGGCCATCGACCGACGACTCTACGGATGGCCGCCCCGGCTGGGAACGCGAACTCAAGCACGTCGACCGGTTCAAACCCATCATCGGTGCAATCAATGGTCCGGCGATGGGCATGGGCCTGATCTACATCCTGATGCACTCTGACATCCGGATTGCGACCCCAAACACGCGATTGGGTTTTCCCGAGATAAAGTATGGCATGGCCGGGGCCGGGGGTTCGACCCAGTTGACCCGCCATCTGCCGCAGACCGTGGCAATGTGGATGCTGATGACCGGCGAGCCGCTTTCGGCCGAAGATGCGTTGAAATATGCCATGATCAACGAAATCGTCGAACCTGAAAACCTGATGGCACGCGCGATGGAGATTGCCGATCTGATCGCCGCCCATCCCCCGATCGCCATCCGGGTCGAGATGGAACTGGTCAAACGCTCGATGGACCTGCCGCGCCATGAATCGCTGGCGCTGACCAGCCATATGTACCGGCTTCAGCGCGCGGCCTATCTGGCCAAGCCGGGAACCACGGCTACGCCGCTGGGCGGCAAGCCGATGACCGAATGAACAGGACAGGCGGCAAGGATCAGGATCATGAAGGCTGAAAATCTGACAACCGACGCGGGCGTTCTGGAAATGGTACCAATGCGTGCCGCGGTTGAAGGTTCGGACTTCCCCGAAACGCTGGGGGAGTTCATCCGTCGCTATGCACAGGTGCACGGCGACAAGACACTGGGCAACTGGTTCGACCTGGGCCAGAGCCTGAGCTACCGTCAGGTCGACGAGGCGGCTGACAAGCTTGCCGACAGCCTGGTCGGCATCGGGATCCGCAAAGGTACCCATGTTGGTGTCATGCTGCCCAACGTCCCGGCCTTTCCAATCACCTGGATCGCGCTGGGGCGGATCGGGGCGGTGATGATCCCGGTCAATGCAGCCTATACCTCCGAGGAAATCCGCTTTGTCCTGAACGACTCGGACTCGCAGTTTCTTGTCATCGACGCCGAATACCTGCCACGCTTTGCCGAGATCGAGGCGCATATTGCGTTGGTCGAAGGTGCGCGTGTCATCGTTCATGGCGGCGAAGTGGCCGGGCGGGCGTCATGGCAGGCCCTGCACGACGCCGGGCAGGTGGGCTTTGTCGCGCCATCGGCGGTCGGGCGCAACGATCTGCTGAATATCCAGTATACGTCGGGCACCACCGGCTTTCCCAAGGGCTGCATGCTGACGCATGACTACTGGATCCTCATCAGCCACTATGCGGCGCATTTCCGCACGGCGAATGCGCCGATCCACAACATCCTCATCTGGGCGCCCTTTTTCTATATGGACCCGATGTGGCAGTTCCTGATGACCGTGCGGCTGGGGGCGACTGCGCATGTGGCCAAGCGGATTTCGTTGTCGAAGTTCTACGACTGGTTGGAACGCTATGAAATCAACTACTGCATCTTTCCTGAACCGGCGCTCAAGGTGCGTGACCCCGGTCCGCAGGACGCCCGACTGAAGCTGACCTACGCCGGAATTTACGGCTGGAACCTGGAATCGCGTCTGGAGATAGAACGGCGCTTCAAGGTCATTGCCCGCGAAGGTTATGGCATGACCGAAATCGGCGGAGGCCTGATCGTGCCAAACGGAGCCGTGGAAAAGGCTCAGGTGCTGACCTGCGGCCTTCCGGGGCCGTTCCGCGAAATGCGTATTGTCGACGAAGACGGCAATGACGTTGCCATAGGCGAACGTGGAGAGCTTTGGGTGGCTGGGCGTTCCATCCTGTGGGGGTATTACAAGCGCCCCGATGCAAACCGCGACTCGTTCCGCGGCAAGTGGTTCCGCACCGGCGAGGCGTTGTTGCAAAACCCTGTCTCCCAAGGAT
>JAUSPL010000466.1 GCA_030656535.1 Gemmobacter sp. | reverse complement strand
AATCTGGACTGGGAAATGTCGCAACGCTTGTTGACCCTGCTGATTGAACTGAACCGGATGGGCAAGACCATCGTGATCGCCACCCATGACATGAACCTGATTCGCGTAGCCAAAGGACAGGTCGCGGCACGGGTGCTGCGGATCCAGAACCGGCGGCTGCAACTGGCTGGGGCGGACTTGTGAGGGTGCTTTCGTTTCTCAGTTCCGACGCGGCAGCGGGCCGGGTTGTGCCGCCCAGCGGTCACACCGCCTGGCTGACGGGGTTCACCGCCGGTGCCATGGCGTTTCTGGCGGTGTTTGCGCTGGCCTTGTCGCTGGCCGCAGGACGGTTGGCCGACCGTTGGTCCGATGCATTGACCCTGACTGCCACGGTGAGGATCTCTGCCCCTGCGGATCAACTCGACACCCAAACCCGCGCGGTGCTGGAAATCTTGTCTACCACCCCCGGCGTCGCCCGCGCCCGCGCCCTGAGCGATGCCGAGCAGCGAGCCTTGCTGGAACCCTGGTTCGGCCCCGACCTGCCGGTGGACAGCCTTGTCCTGCCGCGGTTGATAGAACTGGCCGAAGGCACGCCAGGCTATGATGCGCAGGGTCTGCGTCTGCGGTTGCAGGCCGAAGCCCCGGGGGCGGTGCTTGACGACCACACCCGCTGGAGGCGGCCGCTGGCCGTCGCCGCCGATCGACTGCGGTTGCTTGGCGCAGTGGCGATGGTGCTGATCGCCCTTGCGATGGCTGCGATGATCACGCTGGCAGCAAATGCGGCGCTGGCGGCAAATGCGCAGGTCATCCGCGTCCTGCGGCTGGTCGGGGCGCTGGACAGCTATATCGCCCGGGCCTTTGTGCGCAGGTTCACCTATCGCGCTGCGGCGGGTGCCGCGGTGGGCACTGCGGCCGGGATGCTGGGAATTGCGCTGTTGCCGTCGGCGGATGCAGCGGGCGGGTTTCTGACCGGGCTTGGGTTTCAGGGTTGGGGTTGGTTGTTGCCGATGCTGTTGCCCGTCGTCGCAGCTGCGGTGGCATGGGCTGCCACCCGCACGGCGGCGTTCCGCAAACTGAGGGAGATCACCTGATATGCGTCTGGCGCTCCAATATGTGCTGTCGACCCTGTTCATCAGTCAGATGTATGCCTCGATGGCTGTTATCGCGATCATCTATCTGCCTTGGGCGCTGGTGGATCGCCGCGGCGCGTTCGCCGCGTGCCATGCCTATTGCGACTGGGTGATGTGGACCGCCCGCTGGATGGTCGGTTTGCGCTGCGAGATCCGGGGAGAGGCGCCGACGCATGAGGCCCTTGTGGCGGCCAAACACCATTCATTCCTCGACATCTTGATGATCTATTCCGCCGTGCCCCGCGGCAAGTTCATCATGAAAAAGGAGCTGGTCTGGGCCCCCATTCTGGGCTGGTACGCGCTGCGCATCGGTTGTGTGCCGGTCGATCGGGGTCGCCGGGCCACAGCAATCAAGCATATGATGGCGGGCGTCGCCAAGGGGGCCAGCGAACCGGGACAGCTTATCATCTATCCGCAGGGAACCCGTGTCGCGCCGGGGGCGGTCAAGCCCTACAAGATCGGCACCGGGCATCTTTATGCGCAACTGGGTCAGCCGTGTGTCCCTGTTGCCACCAACGTTGGGCTGTTCTGGCCGCGCCACGGCATCTTGCGCAAGCCTGGGCTTGCGGTGGTCGAATTCCTGCCCGAAATCCCGCCTGGCCAACCCGTCGAGGCCTTCATGGTGACCCTTGAGCGGCAGATCGAAGCCACGTCAAACCGGCTTATGGCCGAGGCAGGGTTTCGCAAAGGGGCGCTGAATGACCTGGATTGAAGACATTGAAACGCTGGATACACTTTACGGCGCCGCCAGCGAGGCCGCGCGGATCAAGGTCACTGACCGCCTGATCCCAGCCTATGCCAACTGGATTGCGCGCAGCCGATTTTGCCTGCTGTCGTCAGTCGGCCCCGAAGGCACGGATTGCAGCCCGCGCGGCGACGACGGCCCTGTCGTGCAGGCGCCCGATCCACGTACCTTGTGGCTGCCCGATTGGCGCGGAAACAACCGGGTCGACACCTTGCGCAACATCGTGCGCGATGGCCGCGTTTCCTTGACCTTCCTCATCGCCGGATCGACCACCGCGATGCGGGTGAACGGCACTGCACGGCTGTCCGTGGACCCTGACTTGCTTGCTCGGTTCGCCCGAAGTGGGGCGCAGCCGCGCAGCGTGATCGTGGTGGCCATCTCGGAGGTTTACCCCCAATGCGCAAAGGCGCTGCTGCGCGCAGGCTTGTGGCGTGACGGCGACCAGTCAGACGGGTTGGCGACTTTGGGCGACATGCTGCGCGAAGTCACCAGCGGCGGCTTTGACGGGGCGTCCTATGACGCCGAATTGCCCGGCCGCATTGCAAGGACAATGTGGTGACGCCAATCCATCAAGACGCCCCCGACCTTCTGATCTGATCCGGACGCTAACCTGTCCAAGACGCGGTTCACCCCGGGTTTCGGGCCGTAAGGTCAAAGCGGTGATGGATGCGATCAACCAACATGCCATCTGCAAGCGGGATTTGACGGGAAACGTCATACGGGCGAAAGCCCGTGGCACGCTAGTCGCCCTGCCCTGCCCCCGTGTCGGCGCGGATGGTGGCGTTGATCGTGGTCACACCCGGCATCCGCGCGCGAACACATGTTGCCGGGACCAAACTCGTCCTACGCCAGCGACAGAACCATTGCGCCGCGCAAAGCCGGCAATGTCCGCCCAGTTCGGTGGCCGGCGGTCATCCGCACTCAGGGTCTGAAACCCCAGGACCGCCCCGTCCCGCATAGGGACGTGACAACACAGCGCGCAGGGGCGGCTTGTGTATCCGGCCTCCAACTGGTCGCGCGTCTCAGTGGGGTTTGCCATGCGGGCGTCCCACCAGCGCGGATCAACGCGTTCAGAGTATTTGCCAGCAAGGCGGCATCCTGAGGGTGTGCTGGGCGCGGACCAAGATCATCATGTGGCCCTGAGAGCCGCAATAGGTAAACCATGCAGCGCCTTGGCACCGGGTCTTGGGCCTCAGGCTAGTTTCAGCGCAACAATCCCTGCGACGATCAACCCGATCCCTGCGAGCCGGATGGGCGACACAACTTCCTGGAACAACACGATGCCCAGGAATGCAACGCCCAGTGCGCCAATGCCGGTCCAGACCGCATAGGCGGTGCCGACCGGGATGCCCTTCATGGCTTGCGACAGCAAGACAAAGCTGACAAGCGCCACCACAAGCGTAACGCCCGTTGCGACCGGACGGGTGAATCCGTCAGAATACTTCAGACCGATCGCCCATCCGATTTCACACAGACCCGCAATGACCAGCAGTACCCAAGGGTTCCCCATGTCAGGCCGCCAACCCCTTGGAGCCCATGTTCAGGTATTTCTGGCGCCGGTCACGGATCAGGGCTTCGGGCTTTTTGCCCGACAGTTCCTTCAGCATCGCCTCGATCGCCTTGCCGACCGCAGCAATTGCCACTGATGGTCCACGCTGCGCCCCGCCCAATGGTTCGGGCACGATGCGGTCGGCCACACCAAGCTTGTGCAGCTCCTGTGCGGTCAGACGCATGGC
>JAUSPL010000457.1 GCA_030656535.1 Gemmobacter sp. | reverse complement strand
GGATCGATCGCGTTTGCCTTGCTGGTGGTCGCGGGCTTGTTCATCGCCGTTCTGGTCTGGCGCGGGTTGGTCTGACCTGCCGTGCAAGCCGGGAAGGCGTGCGGGCCTGATCTGGCGTGCGGGCATTCTTCACTTACAACGACGGACGAGGTTTGACACAGGCATGCCTGCCACTGCATGCCCGCTCGAAGCACGACCTTGTCCTGATCTGCGAAATCGTGGTGATGGGTGTGCCTGTGTTGGCGCAGGCGGGCAGGGGGCCGATGATCGGGCCCCCTGCAGTCAGGTTACAGGCCGGGATAGATCGGGAAGCGGGCGCACAGGGCCGCAACCTCGGCCTTGACCTTGGATTCGACGGCGGCATTGCCGTCTTCGCCATTGGTGGCCAGACCTTCGACCACCTCGATGATCCAGCGGCCGATCTGGCGGAACTCGGGTTCGCCAAAGCCGCGCGTGGTACCGGCGGGGCTGCCCAGACGGATACCGCTGGTGATCGTCGGTTTTTCTGTGTCGAACGGGATGCCGTTCTTGTTGCAGGTGATATGGGCGCGACCCAGCGCCTTTTCGGTGGCATTCCCCTTGACACCTTTGGGCCGCAGGTCGACCAGCATCAAATGGGTATCGGTTCCGCCCGTCACGGTGCCAAGCCCGCCCTGCATCAATTCATCCGCCAGCGCCTGGGCGTTAAGGATCACCTGGGCCTGATAGGTCTTGAACTCGGGGCGCAGCGCCTCGGCAAAGGCTACGGCCTTGGCGGCGATCACATGCATCAGGGGGCCGCCCTGTATGCCGGGGAAAATCGCCGAGTTGACCTTTTTTGCAATCGCCTCGTCATTGGTCAGGATCATGCCGCCGCGCGGGCCGCGCAGGGTCTTGTGCGTGGTCGTGGTCGCGACATGGGCGTGCGGGAAGGGGGAAGGATAAAGCCCCGCTGCAACCAGCCCCGCGAAATGCGCCATGTCCACCATGAACAGGGCACCAACCTTGTCGGCAATGGCTCGGAACCGCGCAAAGTCCAGGATTCGTGGGATGGCCGAGCCGCCGGCGATGATCATCGCGGGCTTGTGTTCCAGCGCAAGCGCCTCAATCTGGTCGTAGTCGGGCAGCAGGTTGTCTTGCCTTACGCCGTACTGGACAGCCTTGAACCATTTGCCGGACTGGTTGGGGGCAGCACCGTGCGTCAGGTGGCCGCCTGCATCCAGCGACATGCCCAGAATGGTGTCGCCGGGCTTTATCAGCGCCATGAACACACCCTGGTTGGCCTGGCTGCCAGAATTCGGCTGAACGTTGGCATAGCTGCAGCCGAACAGTTGGCAGGCACGTTCAATGGCCAGATTTTCGGCGATGTCCACATACTGGCAACCGCCGTAGTACCGCTTGCCGGGATAGCCTTCGGCATATTTGTTGGTCATTACTGACCCCTGCGCCTCCATCACGGCGCGGCTGACGATGTTCTCGGACGCGATCAACTCGATCTCGTCGCGTTGACGACCCAGTTCGGCTGTGATGGCGGCGAACAGGTCGGCGTCACGGGTTGCAAGACTTTCGGTGAAAAACCCGGCGTCGCGGTGGCTGGCGGTCATGGCGGTTCCTCTGATCGGGGGGGCGCGGATGCGGGGTATCTAGCCCATGACCGTTGGTCGGGAAAGCAACGAAAGCGACCGATGCCAAGTTTTGCGCGAAAATGCGGGCGTGGATCGGAAACTTGTGCCCCGATGCGGGGTTGCGCCTGTCCCTTGGCAGCACCATCATGACGTCGGGGCCTGTCGGGTTCCCTGCCAAAGGGGGGACCGCATGGCGCATGAATCCGGGATCGCGTTTCGCGCATCGGCGACCGAACAGTCGCAGGCCGCGCTGGTGGCGCTGGTTGCGCGGTACGGGCAGACCCCCGAGAACCGGGCGCACAGCATTGTTGCGTTAGGGGGGGACGGCTTCATGTTGCAGACCCTTCACGCAACGCAGGCCTCAGGCTTGCCGGTGTATGGCATGAACTGCGGCACCATCGGTTTCTTGATGAACGCATATGCCGAGGACGGGTTGCAAGAGCGTCTGGACGCCGCGGTTGAAGAGGTCGTGAACCCGCTGGCGATGCGCGCGACGCTTTCGGATGGCACCACGGCGACCGCGCTGGCGATCAACGAGGTGTCGTTGCTGCGGGCGGGTCCGCAGGCCGCCAAGCTGCGCATTTCTGTCGATGGGCGGGTCCGGATGGAGGAACTGGTCTGCGATGGGGCGCTTGTATGTACGCCTGCGGGGTCCACGGCGTACAACTATTCGGCCCATGGTCCTATCCTGCCGATCGGTGCGGATGTTCTGGCGCTGACCGCGGTTGCTGCGTTCCGTCCGCGGCGCTGGCGCGGTGCGCTGCTGCCCAAGACCGCTTTGGTCCGCTTTGATGTGCTGGAATCCGACAAGCGACCTGTGATGGCGGATGCGGACGGCAACTCGGTCCGTGGCGTGGTGTCGGTCGAAATCCGGTCTGAGCCCGCCGTGCGTCATCGCATCCTGTTCGACCCCGGCCATGGGCTGGAGGAACGGTTGATCGGCGAGCAATTCGTCTGACCTGCCTGCGAGTCCGCTGTGGGCAAGACGGCATCGCCAAGTCACGTCGACGCCACCGGAGGGTTATTGAAACAGGCGCAACAGCGCGGGCGCGATCAGCGCGGTCAGCATGGCGTTCAGCCCCATTCCGATCCCTGCAAAAGCGCCAGCAGTGGGGTTGACCTGAAGCGCGCGGGCCGTGCCAAGGCCGTGGGCTGCGACGCCGACCGCAAACCCGCGTGCCCTCCAGTCCCGGATGCGCAAGAGGTTCAGCAAGGGGGTGGCGACGATGGCCCCCGTGACACCCGTCAAAAGCACCAGCACTGCCGTCAGGGTGGGTGAGCCGCCCAGACTTTCGGATATGCCGATTGCGACCGGGGCGGTGGTGGATTTCGGCACAAGTGAGATCAGAGTGACGCCTTCGATCCCCAGCGCGCGGGCGGTCAGGATCACGCTTGCGATGGCGGTGACAGATCCGGCAATCAAGGCAGCGGCCAATGGCAGCGCAGATCGGCGCACCTGATCAAGATTGGCGTGCAGCGGCAGGGCAAGCGCCACCGTAGCAGGGCCAAGCAAGAAGTGGACGAATTGCGCGCCTTCGAAATAGACCGGGTAGGGGGTGTCGCTGGCCCACAGCATTCCTGCCAGCAGCGCGACCGCGATCAACACCGGGTTCGCCAATGGCGCGCGGTTGGCGGCCTTCGACAGGGTGTCGCCTGCGATATAGGCCACAAGCGTGGCGGTCAGCCAGACCAGCGGACCTTGCGCCAGATAGCCCCAGATTTCCGCAAAATCACGCATTCTTGCGGCCTGTCAGTTTGGCGACCGCGACAAAGGCCAGCGCGCCTGCGGATATGGCGGCGATCGTGCTGACGATCACGGCCACCGCCAGGGCGGGTCCTTCGGCCCCGAAGGTATTCAGATGGCCGACCACCCCGACGCCTGCGGGCACGAAAAGCAGGGACAGGTTGGCAAGGATACCGGTCGTGGTGGGGCGCAGCCTATCAGCAAGGCCGGGGACGGTTGCGCAAAGCACAAGCAAGATCGCCATGCCCAGAACCGGGCCGGGGACCGGCAGCAGCAAGGTGCGGCTGATGGCCTCGCCCACAAGCTGGCAACACAGGATGATCGTCAGGGCATGGATCATCGCGGGGCCTTTCGGGCGACTACAGCCAGTCGCGCAAGATGGGGATCAGGGGGATGTCGGCAGGCGGCATCGGATAATCGCGCATGTCTGCCGGGCGAACCCATTTCAGCGTCTGGCCCTCGCGCGGGTGCGGGGTGCCCTGCCAGCGACGGCAGGCAAACAGGGGCATCAACAGGTGAAAGTCCGGATAGGTGTGGCTGGCGAACGTCAGCGGCGCAAGACAGGATGCCCATGTGTCGATACCCAGCTCTTCGGACAATTCCCGGATCAGCGCGTCCTCGGGCGATTCGCCCGTCTCGATCTTGCCACCGGGGAACTCCCACAGACCCGCCATGGATTTGCCTGCGGGGCGCTGGGCCAGCAACACGCGGCCATCGGGGTCGATCAGGGCGACGGCAGCGACGAGAATTATCTGCATGCAGGGACCTTTGGTACGTTGGTCGGGGCCACCTGCAACGATTTCGCCAAGGGGCGAAACCGTCCTTGTGCCGGGATCATTGGAAACAGGCAGGCCCGATCAGGACCGATAGTCAGCATTGATATCAATGTAGCGGTGCGTCAGATCGCAGGTCCAGACCGTCCGAGCCCCGGTGCCAAGGCCAAGGTCTACGCCGATCACAAGCTCTTGCTGCTTCATGTAGGCAGAGGTGTCGGCCTCGGAGTAATCGGGCGCGCGCCAGCCTTTTTCAGCAACCAGAATGTCGCCAAAGCTGATCGACAGGCGGTCGCGGTCAGCGCGCGCGCCGGATTTTCCGACGGCGGCGACAATGCGACCCCAGTTGGCGTCCTGACCTGCGATGGCGGTCTTGACCAAGGGTGAGTTTGCAACGGCCATGGCGACCCGGTGCGCATCCGCCGCGTCTGCGGCCCCGGTCACACGGATTTCCACGAACTTGGTGGCACCTTCGCCGTCCTTGACCACCTGTTGGGCAAGATCAAGCATCACGCCGCGCAGGGCAGATTCGAAATCCTTGGCGACCTTGCCGCGCAAGTCCTTGATTTCCGATGCCGAGCTTTGGCCCGTGGCCGCAACGATCAGCGCATCCGAGGTCGAGGTGTCGCTGTCGACCGTAATGCAGTTGAAGGTGTCATCCACCTGTCGGCTGACCATCTTTTGCAGCGCGGCGGGCGTGATCTTCGCATCGGTAAAGATATAGACCAGCATGGTGGCCATGTCAGGGGCGATCATGCCCGACCCCTTGGCGATACCCGCGATCTGTATGTCCCCGCCATCGCCCTGCACAGTGGCCGACGCCCCCTTGGGGAAGGTATCGGTGGTCATGATGGCACGCGCGGCCGATTCGATGCCGTTCGCATCAAGGCTGCCGACCAGTTCATCGATCTTGGCGATGATGCGGTCATGCGGCAAAGGCTCGCCAATCACGCCGGTCGACGAGGTGAACACCCGTCCCGCCGGCATGTTGAGCGCAAGTGCCACTGCGGCCGTCACGGCGTCGACGCTGGCCTGACCTGCGGCCCCGGTAAAGGCATTGGCGTTGCCCGAGTTCACAAGAAACGCCGCCCCCTGATCGCTTGCCTTGGTCGAAAGCTTGGCCTGACAATCGAGCACGCAGGCCGCCCGCGTCGAGGACCGGGTGAATGCGCCGGCTATGGCGGTCCCCGGGGCCAACCGGACCAACATCACGTCGGTCCGGCCTTTATAGCGCACCCCAGCCTGAGCGGCAGAAAAATCCACCCCGGCAATGGCAGGCAAGGCAGGGAATCTTTCGGGGGCCAACGGCGAAACCGGGTTAGCCGCCTTTGCAGGTTTTACCGCGGCCTGAACTGCTTCGGCCACATTTCCCGCGACCTCTTCGACCGTGTCCGTCATTTCGGCCAAGGCATCGCCAAGACGTTTTTTCAGCTTGGACACCTTCTTGCGAAGGTCTTTTGCCTCTGCCTTCCAGTCGGTTTTGGTCATGATGGCCCCCAGGGATGTCAGTTGTCGAACAATGTCTGATTGCGCAGGAACGCCGGGTCAAGGCCTTCGTCGTTTCGAGTGATGGTCGCGGCGTCGGTGAGTGCCTTGATTTTGGCCTCGATGGCGGTCTGTTCGATTTCGGCGGCCAGTTCGTCACGGATTTCATCCAGTGCGGGGG
>JAUSPL010000445.1 GCA_030656535.1 Gemmobacter sp. | reverse complement strand
TCCCCGCGCCTGTGCCCGTGCTGCGGGCTGATCTCTTGACCGGGCCGGATGATCCACCCGACTTGTCCGGGGTCGCGCCATCCGGCATCCTGGACCCGCCCCGCATCGGGTGACTGCCGCGCCACATGCACAGCATGTGGCAAAGTCACTCGATCTCAAAGGATACCATTTTGATTTCCCGACGAATTTTTCTTGGCGCCGCTGCGGCGACCACGCTGACAGCCTGTGTACGGCCCCTGACCGATGCACAAGTCAGCCGCAGCAAACCCCCACCTCCGGTTTTTCCACCAATGCCCGCGCGCTATGGTGCCTTGACGAATGAACCCTATCCGGTGCCTGCCGTGCCCGACGGCGTTGTGCCCCCGCATCTGTGGCTGCAAGAGGTGGACAACCCGTTCCCTGACCAGCCGACCGGCACGATCATCGTTGATCCGGATGCAGCCTATCTGCATCTGGTTGGCGTGAATGGTCGCGCCATGCGCTATGGAGTCGGGGTCGGCGCGGCGGGCTTTGACTGGGAGGGCGACGCTCAAATGCGGTTTCGCCGCAGTTGGCCCCGTTGGAAAGCACCGGACACGATGATCGCCCGCCGCCCTGAATTTGCGCCCTATTCCGTGGCAAACGGTGGAATGGACCCAGGCCCCGGCAATCCGCTGGGGGCACGGGCGCTGTATCTGTTCCAGAATGGAGAAGACACGCTTTATCGCATCCACGGTGCCTGCGAACCCGAGTATCTGGGCGAGGCGGTTTCGTCGGGCTGCATCCGTCTGCTGGATCAGGACGTGATCGACCTGCATGATCGCGTGCGCGACGGGGTGCGGGTGGTTGTCCTGCCATCGGTGCGCAACGGCGCAATTTCACAGCTGTATTGACCGCACGCGCCGCCCGGCGGACCAACCGCCGGGCCGTGTGTCAGCGATAGATAAAGGTCTGGGACGGGCCACCCAGCTCGATCATGCCGCGATACATCCCTTCGCTGTTGAAAGGCATCGTCACGGTTCCCGCGCTGTCGACAGCGATCAGCCCGCCCGACCCATCATTTTCGGCCAGATCACGCATCACCACCCAATCGGCGGCCGCGACGAGCGACTGCCCCGCGTGACGCATCCGTGCCGAGATTTCATGCGCAGCGCACCAGCGGATAAACACTTCGCCGTGTCCTGTCCCTGACACGGCACAGGTTGCGTTGTCGGCAAATGTTCCGCCACCCACCACCGGGCAATCGCCCACGCGCCCCGGCGTCTTACCCGTCATGCCGCCGGTTGACGTGGCCGCCGCCACGTTCCCCGCGCTATCGCGCGCAACGGCCCCAACCGTGCCATGGCGACGCGCAGGATCGTCGTCTTCGGCGGATGCCGCCCGCATCGCCAAGGTATCTTGCAGCGCCTGCCACCGCGCCGCCGTAAAGAAATAGTCCCGGTCAGCGAAGTCAAGACCGGCATCGCGCGCCACCGCCAAGGCGCCCTCGGCGATCATCAGCACATGCGATGTGCGTTCCATCACGGCGCGCGCAGCCAATACCGGATTTTTCGGCCCGAAAATCCCGGCCACCGCACCAGTACGCCGGTCACGACCGTCCATGATGCAAGCATCCATTTCCTGCACACCCGCCGCGTTATAGACCGCGCCGCGCCCGGCGTTGAACAGGGGCTCGTCCTCCAGCGCCATCACGGACGCTGCAACCGCGTCCAGCGCGGACCCGCCTGCAGCCAGCACGCTGCGGCCCGCCTCAAGCGCGCAGGTCAGCCCGGCGTGATAGGCCGCCTCGCGCTCGGGGGTCATCGTGGATTTCAGGATCGTCCCGGCCCCGCCATGAATAGCCAGTGAATAGGTCATCGTGTTCTCCTGATACCGGCGCTGTCGGCGCAGTGGCGTGCGATGTCGGCGTGGGTTGCGAACCAGCAGTCGCCTTTTGATTTTATATGCCGGATCAGCGCATCAAGGATGAAGATCCGGCTGCGATAGCCGATGACATGCGGGTGCATCGTCAGCAAGAACAGGCCACCTTCTTCATAGGCGCCGTCGAATTCCCGCATGAAGATGTCCAGCACGTCGGCGGGCGGGGTGTAGGGGCGCTGTGCCCCGAACCGGTTCATCATGAAATAGACCGCATCGTCACGGATCCATTCCACCGGAAGTTCGACGATGCCGGTCGGTTCACCTGCGGCCAAAATCTCGTAAGGATCGTCGTCGGCCATCAGGGAACTGTCGTACAGCAACCCCATGTCGCGCGCGATCTGCAACGTCGATGGGCTGTAGTCCCAACTGGGTGTGCGCATCCCGACCGGCCGCTGGCCGCAAATGCGGTCCAGTGTGTCGGCGGACCGAAGCATCAGATCGCGCTCTTGCGCCGCATCCAGCCCGGCATTCAGTTCATGGATCCATCCGTGGAGTCCGATTTCATGGCCGTCCTCGACCAGTGAACGCTGCTCCTCCGGGTGGAGCATCGCGGACACCGCCGGAACAAAGAAAGTCGCCTTGACCCCATGCGCATCCAGCACCTTGCGGATACGTCCGACGCCGCACCGCGCCCCGTATTCGCCCCAGGACAGCCGCGAAATCGAGGCTCCGCCGTCGCGCAATTCGTTTGTTTCGTGATCGCTGTCAAACGACAGCGCGACCGCACAGCGCGCACCGCCCGGCCACTGCGCGGGCATCAGATTGCGCCCGGCCCTGACCCGGTTCACCAGCCCGCGCCAATGGTCTTCGGGCCAGTCCTGAGGTTTTCCGGCGTCCTTGGTCATGCGTGGCCTCCGTCAACGGAAATGATCTGACCGCACACCCAGTCCGCCTTGTCGGACGCAAGGAACGCGACCATGTTGGCAATGTCTTGCGGCGCGCCAAGACGGCGCATGTGGATGTTGTTCATCACAGCCTGCTGGCGTTCCGCGCCGAAGGCGGCCCATTGCCGCTCGGTCGACGGGTTGGACAACACAAAGCCGGGCGCAACCGAATTGACGGTGATGCCCTTGGGTCCCAACTCCAGCGCAAGCTGTTTGGTCAGCCCCACCAACGCGTGCTTGGCCGAACAATAGGCCTGTATTCCGGTCAGGCTGGGCTTCAATCCCGCGCCCGAAGATATCGTGATCACCCGGCCTTCGCCCTGTGCCTTCATCCCCGGAACAAGCGCCTGAACGCACCACAGGGTGCCTTCGACATTTGCCTGAAAGATCGCCTGCCAGCTTTCTGGCGTCACGTCCTCCAGCGGGCCGCCGACCTGCCCGCGCACGCCGCCTGCCGACCCGACAAAGCCATAAACCGGACCGTCAGACAGCACCTCGGCGACCATCGCGCGGACCGCATCGCGGTTGCCCAGATCGCAGACATGCTGCGTCACGCCGGGCACCCCATCCAGCCGTGCCAGACCCGGCCCGTCAATGTCCACCGCCGCGACCTTTGCCCCGCCCGCCACCAGCTCTGCGACGATCGCAGCCCCGATGCCCTGCGCCGCCCCGGTGACGACAAACCGCTTTCCCGCAAAGCTTAGCTGCATACTGGCACCATCTGGTTCATCGTATCCACCGACAGCGTGCGCTTGCCCTGTTCAAGGTCGTGGATCAGATCCACCAACCGCGCGAGTGCGGGCGTCGGCACGCCAAGACCGGCACCGATCGGGATCATCGGTGCGATCTGGGCGTCCACCTCGGTCTTGCGTTTGCGCACGGCAAGGTCGCGCCAGATGCCCGAATGGGTTTTCGCGGTCTTGCGGTTGTGGGCCACCATGGCCGCCACCGAAGCGCGGGCCGCGCCCTCGGACGCCCCTGCGGCAAAGGCCGCCGGGTCGAACCCGTTGAACCCGATGGGGGCAATACCTTGGGCTGCCGCCAGCGCCATGACCTCGCGTCCCAGCGCATTAAAGACACAAAAATGCTCGGGGCGGTCCAGGGCGTCAGACATGCTGTCGTTGGTCAGGGCCGTGCCAAACAGCAGCGACCCATAGCCCATCTTGCCCCACAGATAGCCCCAGATATTGTCGGTCATCACCGCATCGGGTTCCACGATCAACAACAGCTTGTGCATCTCGGCCAAACGAGGCGTGATCGAGCCGTCCAGTTCCCCCACCGCGACGGCGGCCCGGTTGCCATACAGCACCCGTCCCGCGCCCAGCCAATCCGCCCCAAAGTTCACGAAACAGCCGATCGTACGATGCGCGCCAATCCGTTCGGCAATCACCCGCTCATTCAACCCGTTCTGCGCCGACAAGACGAACCCGTCGGGCGCAAGATGCGGCATCAACATGTCCAGCGCCGCTTCGGTGTGATGGGCTTTGACCGCCAGAATGATCCGGTCATAGACGCCGGTCACCTGATCAGGCGTCACCGCATCCAACACCTGCGTGAACTCTTCGACCGGGCCTTCGATCACAAGTCCGGTGGTGCGCATCGCCTCCACATGGTCAGGGACGATATCGACCATGCGCACCGCATGTCCGGCCCGGGCGAAATAGGCACCCAGCACGCCGCCGATTGCCCCTGCCCCCCAGATCAGGATTGGCGCGGTCATGCCCAGTCACCTTCCAGCAGGGCGCGGGTTTCCGCAACGCCCGTGGCCCACACGGCGTCGGTATCGGCATCAGGGCGCTGATAATACCCCCCGTAATTGCCATCGCCCAACAACCCTCGCACGTCAGCGGCGTTGCGATCCTTCAGCCGGTCAAAATCCACCATCGGTTTGCGCTGTTCCGGCAGAACCCGCCCCGGCAAACGCGTCCAGGGAAAGTTCTCCATCCAGCTTGCGTGGCTGGCCTGATCGTCGGTCTCTTGCACCTTGGCCCAGGTTTTCGGAGCATTCCACCAGTTGTGGAACCGCGCCCGCGCACCTGCCCGGTCGGCCATCCATTCCATCGTGACCGGCTGCACAGGGCTGTTGCCGCCGTGCCCGTTCACGATCAGAACGCGCCGGAACCCGGTGTCATAAAGGCTGTCCAGAATGTCGCGGACCAGCGCTGAATAGGTAGACAGTCGCAAGGATACCGTGCCGGGAAAAGCCATGAAATACGGCGTAAGCCCGTAAGCCACCACCGGGAACACCGGCACGCCCAAGGGTTCGGCGGCATCCGCTGCCATCTTCTCCGCCAGAATCGAATCGACCGACAAGGACAGATAGGCGTGCTGTTCGGTACTGCCCAGCGGCAACACGCAACGGTCGTCGTGCTTCAGATACTGTTCGACCTCAAACCAGTTTGCATCGGATATTTTCATCGATCTCTCTCGGATATACGTTCAGTTCGGCCCGCCGTGCCTCAAGCGCAGGCAGGAAATCGTCGCGGATTGCGCGGGGGTCGGGGGTGTGCAGGTATTCGAACCCGCGCTGATCCGGGCGCAGGTCCGCCATCAGGTAGTCAACGCCCGACGCATAGATCAGCACCTCGGATGCGGCCAGTTCACCCGCCAGGTCCGCATCATCGCGCACATGGATGCGCAGGTCGGCCAGATGTGGCGCGAACCGGGTGATCCCCGCCCGCATCAGCGGCAAGAAGTGCGGGAAATACGATACCGCGCAAACCCGTGCATCAGGATGCAGCGTCGCAAGCGATACACGGGTGCCCTCGGTCGGGATGAACGTCATCCCCGCGATCGGTGCCGCGGGGTGCAGGCGGGTCACTTCGGCCACAAAGTTGCGAGGTGTGACGATCAGATCCCAACCTTCAACCCCCTTGGCGCGCAGATCATCAAACGTGCACGCACTGACCACATCAGAGGGGCCGACGTGACGGCGCAGCGCATCGGCATAACTTTCTGTCGGGCCAGAAAAATGGCTGACCACCAGCACCCGCAAGCCGCGGCGTGCCGCGTTGCTTCCCCCTGCAACGCGCGCCGCCAGATCGGCAGGCGTCAGGCCCAGATCAGCGCCCAGTCGGATCAGTTCGGCGATCCGCGCCTGCAGATCGCGGTGGGGCTGGAATTTCGGGGCGGCCGCACGGTTGTTGGACACATAGCTGCCCGACCCGACCCGACTGTCGATCAACCCCGCCTCGCGCAGCCCCACATAGACGCTGGACACAGTCACCGGCGACAACCCGAAAAACCGCGCCATTTCGCGCACCGAAGGCAGCAGCGTGCCGGGCGGCAATTCGCTGGATGCAATCCCGAACTCCAATGCGCCCCGCAACTGCACCGACAACGGGATCGCAGAAGTACGATCTATCGCCGCCACAATCGGGCGTAAGGGATCAGGAAAGGAGCGCTTCTCTTTGGTCATGGATGTATCAATGCATAATTACACTTTGACCAGCAAGTGAAATAGTTTCACAGTTTACGCCCAAATTTTGCACATATTACGCGGATGTGCTTGACCGTGACAGTTTCTCAGTCGTAGTGTTTCAGTGTCATATAACACTTAGAAAATCCACCAGGAGGTTGCCATGACTTTTCACTCTTTGCGCGCCGGGGTCGCTGCGCTAGCGATCATCGCCGGTTCGGCGTTCCAGGTCTCGGCCCAGGATCTGACGCTTGGCCTGCGCGCTGGCCCTGACAGCATCGACCCGCACTGGTCCACGCTGGGATCGCAGGCCGAAGCGCTGCGGCACATCTTTGACACACTGGTCGGTGTGGACGAGACATTGCAGCTGCAGCCCGCTATCGCGGAAAGCTGGACCCCGACGGACGCGACCACCTGGGAATTCAAGATCCGCAAGGGCGTCAAGTTCCACGACGGGTCTGAACTGACCGCCAATGACGTGAAATTCTCGATCGAGCGCATTCCGGTCGTCACTGGCCCGATGTCGATGACGATTTATACCAAAAGCGTCGAATCGGTCGAAGTCGTCGATGACTACACCCTGAAAGTCACCACCAAGGGCACCGCGCCATCGCTGCCCAACGACTTTATCCGCCTGTTCGTGGTCCCTGCCTCGATCGGGATGGACGTCCGCAACGAAGAGTTCAATTCCGGCAAGGCCGCCATCGGCACCGGCCCCTACAAGTTCGTCAGCTGGACCCCCAAGGGCGATCTGGTTCTGGAACGGTTTGATGACCATTGGGGCGACAAGCCGCATTGGGCCAAGGTTATCCGCAAGGAAATCCCGGATGACGCAGCACGGGTTGCCGCGCTGAAATCCGGCCAGGTCGACATGATCAACTATGTCCCCGCCTCGGACTATCTGTCCATGAAGGGTGACGCGAGCATTGATACCGTTATCGCCGACTCGGTCTACATCCTGAACGTGGCCCCTGTGGTCAAGGACGTGCTGCCGCAGAAGGTCAAGGTTGACGGCAAGGAAATCGACGCCAACCCGCTGCAAGACATCCGGGTCCGCAAGGCACTGGATCTGGCGATGAACCGCAAGGTTCTGGTCGATGTGGTGCTGGAAGGTCTGGGAACGCCTGCGACGCAGCTGATGCCCAAGGGCTTTTTCGGCTACACCGACAAGCTGGCTGAACGCGAATACAACCTGGATGCCGCAAAGGCGCTGCTGGCCGAAGCGGGTTATCCGAACGGGTTCGAAATCGACTTCACCTGCACCAACAACCGCGTCCCCGGCGACAGTGTCGTCTGCGAAGCGCTGGCCCAGATGTGGTCACGGCTTGGTCTGAAAGTGAACGCACAGGCGCTGAATGGCACCGTCTACTTCCCCGCCGCCGCGCGCGAGGAATTCAGCCTGGCGATGTCGGCATGGGGCACCCTTACGGGCGAAGCGTCCTATACCTACGGCTCGCTGGTCCACACCAAGGACGCCGATCTTGGGTTGGGCGCGTTCAACCGCACCGGCTATAGCAACCCGGAGTTCGACAAGCTGTTCCAGCAGGCACGCCAGAACCTGAACGATGACGAACGTCGCGTCCTGTACGAAGAAGCGTCGCTCATCTCGATGGAAGACCGCGCGTTGATCCCGACAGTGATCTTGCAAACGGTCTGGGCGTCCAAGAAAGGCACCTTGACCTTTACTCCGCGCGTCGACCAGGAAACCCGCGCCTACGAGATCAAGCCGGCCAACTGATCCGGTTGCTGACTGCCCCGGCCGGGTCCGCCCGGCCGGGGTCCGTTTTTCCCGGTACCTTGCGTACCGCCTCCATCAAAGGCCCCTCCCCGATGATCGCCTTTATCCTAACGCGGCTGATGCAGTCGGTCGTTGTCGTCCTTGCGATGTCGGTGATCGTCTTCGTTGGCGTCTATGCCATCGGCAACCCGATTGATGTGCTGATCGACCCCGGTGCCACGCAAGAAATCCGCGAGGCCCTGATTGCGCGCTATGGGTTGGATCAACCGCTGTGGCGACAGTATTTCACCTTTCTGGGGAACGTGGCGCACGGCGATCTGGGCACCAGCATGGTGTATAACGTGCCCGTTACGGGCCTTGTGTTTTCCCGCCTGCCAGCCACGCTGGAACTGGTGCTGGTGTCGATCACCATCGCCGCCGTGCTGGGGGTACCATTGGGGATCTGGGCCGGCTACCGGCCTGACAGCTTTTCGGCCAAGGCGATCATGGCCCTTTCGATCCTGGGCTTTTCGGTGCCGACCTT
>JAUSPL010000432.1 GCA_030656535.1 Gemmobacter sp. | reverse complement strand
AGCTGGCCATATAGGTCGGCGTGCCTCGCCCCAGTCAGATGACCGGGGAGTCCGAGGTCTAACGAGTAGAGGTCAGGCCAATGAGCAGCAGCAAGAATTGTAGTGTCCTAGCCAAGTTTCGCACACACCGCGTCCAGCATGGCAAGCTGTCTTGCAGGTTCGCGCGTTTTCGTGGCGCTGAAGATGGTGGTATTCTCATCTTTGCGCTTGTCGTATTGATGTTGATGCTTTTCACCGGCGGTATGGCCGTCGACGTGATGCGCTATGAGGCAGAGCGGTCGCGTATCACCGACACAGCAGACCGTGCAGCGCTGGCTGGTGCGTCGATGCGCCAGGAAATCGAACCAAGTGTCGTGGTCCAGGACTATTTCGATCGTGCCGATCTGAGCGCGAACCTGAGCAGCGTCACTGTGGACGAGGGTATGAACTATCGCAACGTTGCCGTGACAACCAACATCGCGGTGGACACGTATTTCATGCGCCTGATGCGCGACACGTTGCGCCCGCAGCCGTCAGGAACGGGCAAGATCGAGCGTCTTTCCAGCAACGGTATTTCGGCCGCAGAAGAACGTCGCACCAACGTGGAAATCTCGATGGTGCTGGATATCTCGGGGTCGATGGTCGCCTCTGGCACATCGCGCATGGAAAACCTGCGGGTCGCGGCCGATGAATTCATTGAGAAGGTCCTGGAGGACGATACCGAGAACCGCGTGTCGATTTCACTGGTGCCGTACAACGGGCAGATCATGCTGCCCACGCAGTTGATGGCGAAATATAACGTGGACAGCGCGAACAGCCCGGCGTCGAATATGAACTGTCTGGACCTGAACCCCAGCAGCTATGGCACCATTCCGATTTCACGCACGGCAACTTTGCTGCAATCCACCTGGGCTGACAGCTTTTCGCCGACCTACACCAACTCGCATCTGGACAATCCTGCGACGCCCGCCAACAGCTATGTTGCCGCACAGTCGCCCAACTCTGGGAATATCTGGTGCAACTCGCGCACAGCAAACCGGATGCGTTTGTTCAGCAACAACGCCAGCGGGCTGCGGGGCGATGTCCAGAACTATGAAGCCATCGGCGCCACCTCGATCGATGCCGGGCTGAAATGGGGGGCCATGCTTCTGGATCCGGCGTCGCGTCCGATGATTGCAGAATTGGCATCACAGGGCGTTGTTCCCGCGCACTTTGCGAACCGTCCCCTGGAATACAACGACCCTGAAGTGTTGAAGGTCATCATCTTGCTGACTGATGGCGACCATTTCGATGAAGAACGGATGAACAACCCCTACCGCAAAGGGCTATCGCCGATCTGGCGCAGCTATGACACCTCGGTCAACCCGCGGGTCTGGCGCTACTCGATCCATCACCCCACCGGCAACGGCAGCAGTTCGAACAAGTATTGGGTTCCACATCGCAACAGCGGTGGCGGTGAATGGCGGAGCGCGGCCTTCAATACCGGCAACGGCGTAACGCAGATGGACTGGGAAGACGTGTGGCAGGAAGTCCGTGTGCAATGGGTCGCATGGCAACTGTATGCCCGCGCGCTGAACAACTCCAGCAACTCGAACAGGCTTGCGGGCTATAAATCGGCCTTGGCTGCCATCCGCACCCGCACCGACGCGAGTGTCATGGACGCCCGGCTGCAAACCTTGTGCAACGCGGTCAAGGGGCAAAGGGTCGTCATATTCGGGATCGCCTTCGAGGCCCCGACCAACGGGACCAATGCGATCCGCAGCTGCGCCACAGAGGACAAGTTCTTCGAAGTCTATGGTCCCGAGGTGCGCACTGCATTCCGCATGATCCGCAGCCAGATCAGCCAGTTGAGGCTGACGCAATGACACGCCAAAAGGTCTCTTGGCTTGGCCGCGCCCGGCGCGCGGCTGGGCGCGAAGATGGCACTGTAACGGTCGAATTTGTCATCCTGTTTCCCATGTTTGTCTCTCTCTTGCTGATGAGCTTTGAGGCAGGGATGCTGATGACCCGGTTCATCATGCTGGAACGGGCGTTGGACATTACCGTTCGCGACATACGGATTGGGAACTATGAGTTCCCGACTCCGGCGAATGCGACAGAGGCGCATGATATGGTCAAGGCTGACATCTGTGCGCGGTCGATCTTGATGCCCAATTGCATGCAGGATCTGATGCTTGAAATGCGGCCTGTCAACCGGACGACCTGGGCCGGGATGGACGCATCCCCTGACTGCATCGAACGCGGTGAACCCCTGGGCGAGGTCAGCTTTGCACCCGGGGCGCAAAACCAACTCATGCTGATCCGGGCTTGCGCCGTTTTTGACCCGTTCTTTCCGACGACGCGCTTCGGACTGCGGCTCAGACTTGACCCATCGGGCGGATATCAAATGGCGGCGATGTCGGCCTTTGTGAATGAACCGTGAAACAGGTGCACCCATGATCGGAGTTCTAAAGTCACGTCTATCGCTTCGCAGCCCGCTGCGCCGGTTTCGCGACGACGACCGGGGGTTCCTGTCGGTCGAGGCAGTGTTTGTCCTGCCGCTGCTGATCTGGGTGTTTCTGGCGATGTTCGTTTATTGGGACGCCTTCCGGTCGCAAAACACGCACATCAAGGCAAGTTACACCATTTCGGACATGCTGTCGCGCGAACAGACTGCGGTCACACCAACCATGATCAATGGTCTTCATGGCATCTTTCGCTTTGTGTCCAACACCAACGAAAACACTTGGATCCGTATCACTCATATTCAGTACGTCGAGGGTACCGACCGCCACAACGTGGTCTGGCGCTATACAACCCGGTCGTCGTCCGCCCCGAACCTGAGCAACGCGACCATCGGCGAAATGCGTCCTCAGATCCCGATCATGTACGATGGCGATACCGCGCTGATCGTGGAAACATGGCGGAACTTTCGCCCTGCTTTTCAGGTGGGCCTGAGTGATCGAACGTTTTATCAGCTGACGGTCGTGCGACCGAGGTTCTTGTCGCCGATGCCGTTTACGTCCTGAATGTCATTTTACGGCCCGTGCTGCGCGTCTGGCAGCGATTTGCTGGTCGATCATGTCGGCCAACTGACGCCCCGGATAGCGCGATATGACGCCGCCCACCCCGATACGCCGCCCGACACGCCACCATAGCCCCGGCGCCCAGCCCCGTTCTCCGGGGGTCCGCAGGGTCAGCAAAAAGCCGTTCGATGGTTTGAACGCAAAGGTCCCGCGCGCGACGGTTTCAATGTCGTCCATCAACGCAAGGCGGCGTCCGCCGTCTTCGCGCAGTTCGTCTTCTGTCAACACCAATGCCGCCGCGCTGGCCCGCCACAGTCGCGTCGCCTGCCACAAGATCAGCACCCCGAATCCCGGCAATGCAAGCTTGGCGGCCAGCCCGGCGGGTGGAAACGCGGTCCCAAGGTAGACCATGAACCCTCCCAGCGCCAACAGGCTGCCGGTGCCAACGGCACGGCGCAAAGGGGTGGCTTGCAGGCGAAACAGGATTGGGGCGTCGGGGCGCGGATCTGGCATCGGGATCTCCTTTCGGATGCGAATATCCTGACCGGGCGCAAAAGGCGAGGGCGTGTGCCAATGCG
>JAUSPL010000430.1 GCA_030656535.1 Gemmobacter sp. | reverse complement strand
CGCATTGGCGCGGAACATCGGGAACACGAAGTCGCGTACAAACTCTTCACGCACGTCGACGATGTGGATATTTTCGGCCTTGATGCCCAACAACAGCGCCTTTTGACGCGCAGGCTCCAGCTCTTCGCCCTGACCAAGATCAGCGGTAAATGTTACCACTTCGCAGCCATATTCGGTTTGCAGCCACTTGAGGATGATAGAGGTATCAAGACCCCCGGAATAGGCAAGAACGACCTTTTTTGGCGCGGTCTGGACAGCAGACATGGGCGGCACTCCGTCAGGGAAAACTTGAGGTCCGGTCTATTGACTTTCACCAAAGGGAACAAGGGGTGCGCTCAGGTCTTGATACGACTGAATTGCCTTATGGACGCCGTACGTTCACAGGGATACCGTCCCGCACATGAACCAGTTTACCGAAAACTCCCGTGCTGCAGTTGCCGCTTTGCGCGATCTGTTCGACTCGACGCCATTGCAGCGCAATGACCACCTGTCCGCCCGCTATGGTGCGGAAATCTGGCTGAAACGCGAAGATCTTTCACCTGTGCGGTCTTACAAGATCCGAGGTGCTGTCAATGCGATGCGTAAAGTGCGTGCTGCAAACCCGTCGCAAAAGCAGTTCGTCTGCGCCAGCGCAGGTAATCACGCGCAGGGCGTGGCCTATTCCTGCCGGCACTTTGGGGTCAAGGGCACGATCTTCATGCCCGTCACGACGCCGCAACAAAAGATAGACAAGACGCGGGTTTTTGGCCAACAGGCCGTCGAAATAGTGCTGACAGGTGACTATTTCGATCAGACACTGGCTGCCGCCAAGGCCTATTGCGCCCGTCAAGGCGCGCACTTTCTGTCGCCCTTTGACGATGCGGACGTGATTGAAGGTCAGTCCACCGTGGCGGTCGAAATCATGGACCAGCTTGGCGCTGCCCCTGATCTGGTTATCTTGCCGGTGGGCGGTGGTGGCCTTGCTTCGGGTGTGACCGGCTATATGGCCGAGGCTGCACCGACGACCGAATTTCGTTTTGTTGAACCCCTGGGTGGCGCGAGTCTTGCGGGCGCGTTGGCTGCTGGTCATCCCGTGACATTGGCCAAGGTTAACAGCTTTGTTGACGGAGCGGCCGTTGCGCGTTTGGGCGATCTGACCTTTGCGGCGCTGTCCGGCGTTGATCCATCTCATGTCCTTCTGGCACCCGAGGATCGCATCTGCGTCACCATGTTGGAAATGCTGAACGTTGAGGGCATCGTGCTGGAACCCGCTGGCGCGTTGTCGGTGGATGT
This sequence comes from Gemmobacter sp., assembly GCA_030656535.1. Lineage (GTDB taxonomy): Bacteria > Pseudomonadota > Alphaproteobacteria > Rhodobacterales > Rhodobacteraceae > JAUSPL01. The sequence goes on along the minus strand of JAUSPL010000430.1, from coordinate 7,562 downwards.
CTTGCCAGAGCTGGCAGACCTGATTCGGGGTAAAACCGTCGTTTGCATCACCTCTGGCGGAAATTTCGACTTTGAACGTTTGCCCGAGGTCAAAGAGCGCGCGCAGAGGTATTCAGGCGTCAAGAAGTATTTCATCCTGCGTATGCCACAGCGACCTGGCGCGCTGCGGGAGTTCTTGTCGATGCTCGGCCCCGATGATGACATCGCCAGATTTGAGTATCTCAAAAAGTCTGCTCGCAACTTCGGGTCAGTCTTGATTGGTATTGAAACGAAGCGCCCCGAAAACTTTACCACCCTTTTTGCGCGGCTTGACGCGGCAGCTTTTGCCTGGCGTGACATTACCAGCGATGAAACCCTATCCGAATTCCTGATCTGATCCCGCCTATCCGGCGCTGCGCCGTCGTGCGTCTTTCGAGCCTTGAAGAAAACTGATCCGCGATTTCTGATAAAGCTCGATCACCAGATTTATGTCGACCGTCTCGGGTCTGCCATCAGCAGCCCGGCGCTCGCCTTCGTGACACGCGTCGCTCAGTGCCCGAAAGCCCAAGTTCAGTGCGCCACCCTTGAGGAAGTGGAGGTCCTCTTCATAGCTTGCAGGGTCCGGCTTGCGCTTCAGCCGGGCGATTACCTCTTCCACTTCCTCAAGGAACAGATCGACAACCTCGCCAAAGTCATCGTTCCCGAGTTCGGCCCGCAGCGATTCAACGCGGCCCCAATCAATCATCCCACACCCCCAAAAACAAATCTTGAAACCACACTCCAATCAGCAATCTAGTCATGCATGATTAATGCCTCGTAAGGCTCATATACGCAGTAACGCACAATTTTAACATTCACTTTGCCTTAAGCCGACCGTCCGATGGTGCCTGTGTCAGGTACAGGGGGCATTTGTGCGAAATACGGGGTCAGACAGGGCGTCCATGACCAGCCCGGCAAGCCCGCGCCAGATTCTGGTTGTCGATGACAGTCGATCACAGCGCCGCTTGCTGCGGGCCTCGTTGTCGCGCTTGGGCTACGACGTGACCGAGGCGGGATCGGGTAACGAAGCTTTGATCCTGTGCGCGGATCGGCGGTTCGACATTGTTCTAAGCGACTGGATGATGCCCGGGATGACGGGCCTTGAATTTTGCCGGGCATTCAGGGCCATGTCGGGGGATAGTTATGGCTATTTCATTCTTCTCACCTCCAAATCCGAAAAGGATGAGGTCGCGCGCGGCCTTGATGCCGGGGCTGATGACTTCTTGGCAAAGCCCGTCTCACCCGACGAATTGCGCGCCCGTATTCAGGCAGGCGAACGCATCATCGGCATGCAGCGTGAACTTACGGAAAAGAACCGCCTGCTGGGCGCCAAGATGGCGGAGCTGCGTGGTCTGTATGACACGCTTGACCGCGACTTGATTGAGGCGCGCAAGCTGCAACAGTCGCTTGTCAGGGACCGTCACACCGATTTTGGGACTGCAGCGATATCACTGCTGCTGCGACCGTCGGGCCACATAGGCGGCGATCTGGTTGGCTTTTTTCACCTGAACACGCGGCGGATCGCATTTTTTTCAATCGATGTTTCCGGCCACGGCGTCGCCTCTGCAATGATGGCAGCGCGACTGGCGGGGATGCTGTCTTCTTCGTCGCCTGATGGCAACGTCGCGCTGGTGGTTGGCGGCGGCAAGTCGATCGACGCTTGGCCACCCGAGCTTGTTGCGGCGCGGCTAAATCGCCTGGTCCTTGATGTCATGCAGGTGGATCAATACTTTACCTGCGTATACGGCGACGCCGATCTGGTTTCCGGACGTGTGACGATGGTCCAGGCGGGGCATCCGCACCCGATGCTTTTGCCGGCTGAAGGCGGGGTGCAGCAGGTGGGTCAAGGCGGGCTTCCGATTGGACTGGTGCCCAGTGCGGTGTATGATCGGATCGAACTGAGCCTTCGTCCGGGCGACCGGCTTTTCCTTATGTCCGATGGCCTCACGGAATGCAGGGATGCCGATGGTCAGGAATTGGGCGAAGATGGGCTTTCGGCCCTCGTTCAAAAGAACCTGGGCCTTGATGGAGACAAATTCCTGGACGCGTTGCAGTGGGACGTCGAGCGTTTCGCCGGATCAGCCGAAATTGCCGATGACATTTCGGCAGTCCTTTTCGAATTTCGTGGTGCCGGCTCAGAGCACCGATGACAGAAAGTGACGGTCGCCTGGATTTCTCAGCACCCCCACCGCAGTCGCAATCGGCGCCCAGACGGCGGAATGACCATGCTCGGTTGGAGGGCCGACCCTTAGCGCGGGACGGGCCAGATAGACGACGCAGACCTTTTCAGCCCACAGGTCATACTCCGGCATGTAGGTGAACCGGCGAAACGCTCCAAGTCGTTGGCCCAACGTCATTTTCCAGCCGGTTTCCTCCAGGACTTCGCGGTGCAGTGCGGCCAATGGGTGTTCGCCGGGGTCTATCCCGCCACCTGGCAACTGGAACTCGGGAACGGGCGCGTCTTGATGGGTCAGCAGTATGTCTGACCCCAGGCGCAAAATCGCATAAACACCCGGACGGCGGGTATAGCGGCGGGTTGAATCGGGGGGCAGATCGAAACGACGGATCATCTGGGGCCTTGGTGGAACGGTTGCTGCGCCTATATAGACGCGATATGCCAAGTTACGGCACGCAAGGAAACCCCATGACTACTGGTACGCAAATCGCTTGGGACGACACCGTCCTGCCATTTCAGCTTGATCTCGCCGACGTGCGGGGACGCATCGGACGTCTGGACGGCGCGTTGAATGCGATGCTGGCCCAACACAACTACCCGCCGGCCATCGAGGCCTTGGTGGCCGAGGCGGCGCTTTTGACGGCGCTGATCGGTCAGACCATAAAACTGCGATGGAAGCTTAGCCTGCAAATCCGCGGCAAGGGCGCCGCGCGTCTGATCGCCACGGACTATTATGGCCCGTCCGATGACGGAACGCCGGCGCGAATTCGCGCTTGGGCCAGCTATGATGCTGACCGGCTTGAGCCGGATTCACCCGGCTTTCCGCAGATTGGTGAAGGTTATTTGGCGATCCTGATTGATCAGGGGCAGGGCACAACGCCCTATTCAGGCATCACGCCGATTTCAGGAAGCTCGTTGTCTGATTGCGCCGAAACCTACTTCGCGCAGTCCGAGCAATTGCCGACCCGATTTGAGCTCAGCTTTGGCCGGTCGCAGGTGCCAGGGGGTCCCGAAGTGTGGCGTGCGGGCGGTGTGATGCTGCAGCACATGCCCAAGGCCTCGCCCTACGCCAAGGACGGTGGATCAGGTGCTGGCGGGCTTTTGGCCGCTCAGGATCTGCTGCACGGCGAAGACGGCGAAAACTGGATCCGCGTCAACGCCTTGCTGGACACGGTTGAGGATCTGGAGCTGGTTGGTCCGACTTTGCCGCCAACAGATCTGCTGGTTCGCCTGTTCCACGAGGAATCCCCGCGGGCGTTCGATTCGCAGCGGGTTCACTTCGGCTGCTCATGCTCTGAGGACAGGGTTCGCAACAGCTTGTCGATATACTCGGCCAAGGACATCCGCCACATGACGACTCCTGAGGGCACAGTGACTGCGGACTGCCAGTTTTGCGGGGCACATTATGTGCTTGATCCGAAAACCGTCGGGTTTGAGGCGACGAAGGGGGTGTCCGAGTGAACGGCCCGGACCTGATCCATCATTTGTCCCGCGCGCTGGCCAAGCCGATGGTCGACTCGTCGGACTTCATGCTGAATCCGCGCCTGCAGGGGCCGTCTGACCGCGCGATGCGGCAGGCCGGGGTTCTGGTGGGGGTGGCAGATGGTCCGAACGGTGCCGAGATCATATTGACCAAGCGGTCATCCAAGTTGGAACACCATCCCGGTCAGGTCGCCTTTCCCGGCGGCAAGGCCGAGGTGCGCGACGCTGACATTACGGCCACCGCACTGCGCGAGGCTCAGGAAGAGGTGGGTCTGCATCCGGATCTTGTGCAGGTTCTGGGTGTATTGCCCAGCCATTCCACCGCCACAGGTTTCCACATCACCCCGACGCTGGCCTATATCCGGCCTGGGTTTCGCCCGGTTCCGCAAGACAGCGAAGTCGAAGAGGTGTTTTCGGTACCGCTCAGGCATCTTGGCGATCTTGCCAAATATCGACTGGATTCCAGCGAATGGCGCGGCGGGACTTGGACATATTATGCAGTACCTTGGGGTCCCTACTACATATGGGGGGCTACGGCGCGCATTCTGCAAGGACTTGCCGCTCGGCTGCAAGGATGAGGCTTAACGCCGACTGGATCGCGCGGGCGGAAACCCGATCGGTCTGTGACGCGTTGACGGGTGCGGGGTATCGCGCGCTTTTCGTCGGGGGGTGTGTGCGCAACACGATTATCGGCGCCCCAGTGGCCGACATCGACATTTCCACCGATGCACGACCGGAAACCGTCACCAATCTGGCCAAAAGTGCCGGTTTGCGCGTGGTTCCGACCGGGTTTGACCATGGCACGGTCACGGTCGTCGCCGGGGGCATCGCGCATGAAGTCACAACCTTTCGCCGGGATGTCGAAACAGATGGCCGACGGGCCGTGGTTGCCTTCTCGGAAGACATCGCTTTGGATGCAGCGCGACGTGATTTTACAATGAATGCGCTGTATGCCGATCCGGACGGCATCGTGATTGACCCCTTGGGCGGCTTGCCTGATCTGCTGTCCCGCACAGTGCGCTTCGTTGGCGATGCACAGGCGCGCATCACCGAAGACTATCTGCGCATCCTGCGCTTCTTTCGGTTCCATGCCTGGTATGGGGACCCGGCGGGGGGTATTGACCCCGAAGGCTTGGCGGCCTGCGCTGCGAATATTGATGGTTTGGTCACACTCTCGCGTGAGCGGGTTGGTGCAGAAATGCGCAAGCTGCTTTCAGCAGATGACCCTGCACCCAGTCTGGCGGCCATGGAGGCCACCGGGGTCCTGAGCCATATTCTGCCCGGCGCGACTGTTCGTCCATTGACGGTTCTGATCCACCTTGAAGCCGACATTGCGCCGGATTGGCTCCGTCGTCTGGCGGTCATGGGCGGGGACGCCGGGTTCGACTCGTTGCGCCTTTCGCGCGTAGAAAGTCGCAAGCTGGCGCAGATCAAGGACGAAATCGGCAGCATGCGAAGCCTTGCTGAAATTGCTTGGCGACACGGTGCCGGGATATCATGTGACGTTGCCTTGGCCCGTGGTGCTGTTTTTGAAGCTCAACTGCCGTCCGACTGGAAAGCGCAGATTGATCAGGGCGTGGCCGCAGTATTTCCAGTTGCGGCTGCTGACCTGATGCCGGGGTTGCAGGGCCCGGCGCTGGGGGATCGGTTGCGGGTTCTTGAAGCGCGCTGGATTTCCTCGGGCTTTGCGTTGACCAAGGCGCAATTGCTGGGCTGATGTTTCCCTTTAATTGCGGTTCCGGTATATCCAGCGCGCAAGCGCGAAAGGCCACATAGTGTTCCGATTTTTTGAAAACCTTGTAGATCCATATTGCCCGCACCCGGAAACTGACACGCCACCACAAAAGCTGTGGCCGTTTTTGTGGGCCTATTCCCAGCCGTTCAAGAAGGTGTTTTTGGCAACCGGAATCATGGCGATCGTGGTGGCCTTGGTCGAAATCGGCTTGATCTGGTACATGGGCCGTGTGGTTGACCTGATGTCAGGCACCGATCCTCAGGCTGTCTGGCAGACCCACAAGACCGAGCTTTTGGCGGCTGCCGGATTCATTCTTTTGCTGCGCCCGCTGATGCAGGGTCTGGATGTTGCGTTGTTGAACAACGCGATCTTGCCAAACTTTGGTACTTTGATCCGGTGGCGCGCGCATAAACAGGTCTTGCGGCAATCCGTTGGCTGGTTCGAGAACGATTTCGCCGGTCGGATTGCCAACCGTATCATGCAGACCCCTCCGGCGGCCGGTGACGCGGTGTTTCAGGTCTTTGATGCCATTGCCTTTTCGCTGGCCTACCTGATCGGTGCCGCCGTGATCCTTGCTGATGCGGATTTGCGTCTGGCGCTGCCATTGATCGCCTGGCTTGTTCTGTATGCACTACTTTTGCGCTGGGCGATTCTTCGGGTCGGCCCCGCGTCAAAGGCAAGTGCGGACGCGAGATCGGCCGTAACGGGCCGGGTCGTTGACAGCTATTCCAACATTCATTCTGTCAAGATGTTCGCCCATCATGACCGAGAGCTCGCCTACGCCAAAGAGGCCATCGAGAACACGCGGCGCACCTTCGCACAAGAGATGCGGATCTTTACGACAATGGACGTGGTTTTGGTCACGTTGAACGGGCTGTTGATCGTCGCTGTCGTTGGTTGGGCGTTCTGGCTGTGGATGCAGGGCGCTGCGTCAGTTGGTGCGGTGGCGGCCGCGTCAGCGCTGGTTCTTCGGCTCAATGCCATGACCGGGTGGATCATGTGGGCGCTGACCACGTTTTTCCGGGCGCTGGGTGTGGTGGCCGAGGGGATGGAAACGATCGCGCAGCCCGTCAAGCTGGTGGATGCCCAAGGTGCGCCACCCCTGCAGCTGCGTGATGGCCTGATTGAGGTCGAGGCGCTGACACACCACTATGGCCGCCCGTCCGGGGGGTTGCAGAACGTGACGCTGACGGTCCGGCCTGGGGAAAAGATCGGGCTTGTGGGCAGGTCCGGCGCAGGGAAGTCGACGTTGGTCAAGCTGTTGTTGCGGTTCTATGATGCGGAATCAGGCCGTATCCTGATCGATGGCCAGGACATCACACAGATTACGCAGGACAGTCTGCGCGCGCAGGTCGGCATGGTGCAACAAGACAGCAGTCTTTTGCATCGCTCCGTTCGCGACAACATCCTGTACGGACGCCCGGATGCCACCGAGGAAGCCATGATTCGGGCTGCAAAAAGGGCCGAGGCGCATGACTTCATCCTGACCTTGCAAGACCCCGAAGGCCGCAGCGGTTATGACGCACAGGTCGGCGAGCGTGGGGTAAAGCTGTCTGGCGGGCAGCGGCAAAGGGTAGCGCTGGCCAGAGTCATCTTGAAGAATGCGCCAATCCTTTTGTTGGACGAGGCCACCAGCGCGCTAGATTCCGAAGTCGAGGCTGTGATTCAGGACACGCTCTATCGCGTGATGGAGGGCAAGACCGTCATCGCCATTGCGCACCGGCTGTCCACCATAGCTGCGATGGACAGGATTGTCGTGTTGGACCAGGGCCGCGTTGTCGAGGACGGCAGTCACGCTGACCTTTTGTCCCAAGGCGGGCTGTATGCCCGTTTTTGGGCCCGCCAATCGGGCGGATTTATTGGAACTGAGGCTACAGAATGAAGATTTCCGCATGGATCGAACCGTTTCGGCCCGCAGATGGTCCCCCGCCGCGAACCTTGGCTGCGTTTTTCGCTTGGGGTCTTAGCGGGTCGTGGCCTGCAATGCTGCTGGCCACCGTGCTGTCTGTGGTTGCCGGCGTGCTGGAGGTTCTGACCGCGCTGATGCTTGGCAAGGTCATTGATGTCACCACCGACGCCGGGCCGGATGGGTTCTTTGTAACCAACGCAGGACTGTTGACGCTGTTTGCGATCTTTTTCATCGTGATACGT
>JAUSPL010000308.1 GCA_030656535.1 Gemmobacter sp. | reverse complement strand
TTGGAATTCTGGCCCGACACTGTCGCATAGGCCTCGGAATCCCAATCGGTGTCGTAGGTCGGGAACTCGATCGAGGTATAGCCCTGACGCGCGTATTGCAGGACGCGGTTGATGTAGGTTTCAGGGATCATCGCGCGCTTGGCCGACTTGATCGCGGCACGCAGGGCACCGTTCTGGATCGGGTCGGTTGCGGGCGTCACGTCGCCTTCGAACAGACGGATCGCGGTGAAGATCTCATTCAGTTTCTATTCATGCGCCTTGGAACCTTCAACGAGGCTTGCGACCTTCTGTTCTTCGATCACCTTCCAGTTGATGAATGCTTCGACATCGGGGTGATCCATGTCGCAGATCACCATTTTGGCGGCGCGGCGGGTCGTGCCGCCCGACTTGATCGCCCCGGCCGCGCGGTCACCGATCTTCAGGAACCCCATCAACCCCGACGACTTGCCGCCACCCGAAAGCCTTTCGCCCTCGCCGCGCAAGCTGGAAAAGTTCGTGCCGGTGCCGGACCCGTATTTGAACAGGCGCGCCTCGCGGACCCAAAGGTCCATGATGCCACCTTCATTGACCAGATCGTCCGACACCGACTGGATGAAACAGGCGTGCGGCTGCGGATGCTCATAGGCGGATTCGGACTTCACCAACTCGCCCGTCTTGAAGTCGACGTAGTAGTGGCCCTGCGCCGGCCCATCGACGCCGTAGGCCCAGTGTAGCCCCGTATTGAACCACTGCGGGCTGTTGGGCGCGGCCATCTGGCGCGCCAGCATATAGCGCATTTCGTCGTAATAAGCCCTGGCGTCGGATTCGGAAGAGAAATAGCCCCCCTTCCAGCCCCAATAGGCCCAGGCACCAGCCATACGGTCAAACACCTGCCGCGCGCTGCTTTCGCCCACATAGCGGTCGGCCACGGGCAGTTCACCAAGCGCCGCCTCGTCAGGGACCGAGCGCCACAGGAATTCGGGCACACCCTTTTCGCGAACTGGCTTCAACCGTGCCGGAACACCCGCCTTGCGGAAGTATTTTTGCGCAAGAACATCCGATGCGACCTGGCTCCAGCCTTGCGGAACCTCGACCGCCTCATTGCGGAACACGACCGTGCCATCGGGATTGCGGATTTCCGACACTGTCGTCGAAAACGCGATTGCGCCATAGGCTCCGGTCTTGTCGGTCGTGAACTTGCGCTCGATCTTCATCTGCCCCGTCTCCATCTGTCGCGGCAGGCCTTGCGCCAGTCCGCCGAAAAATTCCAACTGATGGGCACCACGCAAAACACCGCATCCCGCCCTCATGCGAGATAGCCACGCCCTTTGCGACGTTTGGGATGTCCGTGTCTGCCCGATTGCGCAGGGGCACTATATCTTGTGGCCGCCCTCAGCGCGTCGTCAAACTGTCGTATTTCGGATGGCCGGGCAACACGAAATTTCAGATTCTGGTAAGGAAAATCTGCTTGACCGTCTGCCGAGACTGGCATCGGTTCTGCCGCACTGATTCATTCGAATGGATGAGCCTGTGGACAAGTCGGTGGACGGCGCATGAACAACATCCGCGCCCCTGTCGCAATCCTTTGCAAACGAAGGCGCTTGGACGCACAGGTTCATTTCGCGTGTGAATATCCACAGGGCCGTGACGCCCCATGCCCCAGCCAGACCCGCACATTACACAACCCACGGGCGATACCCGTCGCGTTGCCTAAACATCACGCACGCCGGGTCAGGTTCTGCATGCGCAACAAATTGCGAGAATCAGTGACTTGGTCAAAAACGTCAGAACCAGCCGGCCAAAGGCATGTGAAACCGACAGATCGCGTAAAGGCTGCGCCGATCTTTGGGCACCCATGTCGCAACCATCCACGCCAGAGATTCGGCCGCCACCATCAGCGGCAGCACGGAAATGAGGACGTGAAGTCCCCCGCCCGCGTTCTGGTCGTGTTTCAAGGGTGTTTCATGAGTCAACACAAGTGAGGCTATCGCCCCAACCCCAAGTCAACAACTGCAATTTCAAGGATATGGTCGGAGTGGAGGGATTCGAACCCCCGACATCCTGCTCCCAAAGCAGGCGCGCTACCAGACTGCGCTACACTCCGACTAAGGGCTGTCTAGCCCGGACGAATGGGAAAGAAAAGGCCGAAGCGTCAGTCGCAGGGCCAAACTGCATCGTTACCGAATGCCGGATGGCGCAATTCGGACCCCGGCGCGATTCCCATACGTGCCGCAAGCCCGCCGTTGACCTCCAGCACCGCCAGAACCCCCGGCCCACCGTCGATTGCAGTCGTGTCATGCGGCTTGGCCATCGCATGAACATGCGTGACCCGGCCCGAGGAATCGGCAAACACCATGTCCAGAGGAATCAATGTATTCTTCATCCAGAACGACGCCCGGACCGGGTTAGGATACACAAACAACATCCCCGCCGATTTTGGCAGGGACCCGCGATTCATAAGACCCGTTGCGCGCTCTGCGTCGGTATCGGCCAGTTCCACCGTAAAGCGCGCCTGCCCGCCCGGACCGCGCACCTCGACCAGATCGGGCTGGCATGCCGCAATTGCTCCGCCCGCCCAAAGCGTCGCCCCAACAAATACCATGGTCCGAAACATTACATCCCCGTCCGCAGCGCCGATTCCCATGATAGCACCTGAACCGCCATTCGGCCTCTTTTTCCTTCGATGATGCGCAGACCGACGGCCTCGCCCGCCTGAAGATCGGCCAGACCAGATTGGCGCAGGACCTCGACATGCACAAACACATCTTCAGCGCGGCTGAACACGTTGGCAAATCCGAACCCCTTGGCCTTGTCGAACCATTTCACCCGGGCGGGTTCAATAAGAAGGTCAACAAGAGATTCGGCGACTTCGGGCGGAATATCTTCGCCCAGGATAAAAGGGTTGCCCTCTGGCGGGCTGATCGACAGGATTTCGACAGCCTGCGATCCGCGGGCTGTCGCTTGCACGAAGACCTCGATTCCTGCCCCGTCGGCAATCGAACCCTGGCCAAAATTCCGCAAGACATTTGCATGCAAAAGGATGTCGGGGCCGCCCGCACCGCTTACAATAAATCCGAATCCCTTGGCGGGATCGAACCACTTAACCCGGCCTTGGACCTGTGCCCGGTCCGAAACCTGTTCCATGTGTTCCATTTTCGAGCCGTTTCCCCAGTCAAAAGCTCTGCGTGCGATTCTTGCGCCTAGAACATTACAAATTTCAAGTAAAAAAGCGGCCTCCACCTAAAGGATAGGCTTGCAAACCCTGCCGTTATCCTTTTGATTCAATTGACATCAGGGGTTCAGTCGGGTCACTTTCCAAGGCTGATTCAGGGCCGCGCGCCGCCAGCAAAACCTGTCGTGCAAACGAAAGGCCCCGTCGGCCCAAAACTCGATCTCCAGCGGCAACAGGCGAAATCCCCCCCAGAACGGCGGGCGCGGCGGGTTTGGGCCCTTGGCTGCGGTGACCTTTGCAACCTCGGTCATCAGCGATAGGCGCGAGTCAAGCGGCTGCGACTGCGCCGACGCCCAGGCACCCAGCCGCGACTTCAATGAACGCGACGCGTAATAGGTGTCGGCTGCCGGCCCTTCTTCTCGCACGGTCAGACCGCGCACCCGCACCTGTCGACGCAGGGATTTCCAGTGCATGACAAAAGCCGCCTTGCCCGCCGCCTCGATCTCGCGCCCCTTGGCCGACGTGTAATTGGTGTAAAACACAAAGGCATCGTCCGCGATTTCCTTCAGCAGCACCATGCGCACATTGGGCAGGCCGTCACTGTCGACCGTCGCCAGCGCGATTGCGTTGGGGTCGTTGGGTTCAACCGGCACAGCTGCCTCGAGCCAGGTGCGCGCCAGTGAAAACGGGTCATCGCCCGCAAATATCCCGGATCTGTCCAAGTCACTTCTCCTTGTCGAGTCGCTCTGCCGCCATGTCAGGCGGCCTTGATGCGCCGATCCTGATGCCCTACACCCGACCAAAGCCGGACAAAAGGTGGGCGAGGGATTGTGAATGTCAAATAACCTGATGCAGGGAAAACGCGGGCTTATCATGGGGCTTGCGAATGACAAGTCAATTGCCTGGGGCATCGCAAAAGCCTTGGCCGAACAAGGCGCCGAAATTGCGTTCTCTTACCAGGGCGAGGCGCTGAAAAAGCGGGTCCAACCCCTGGCCGCATCAATCGGCATGTCGGAGATGGTGGAGTGCGATGTTGCCGACGAATCGTCGCTGGACGCGCTGTTTGCCAGGTTGAAAGAAGCCTGGGGCACGATTGACTTTGTGGTTCATGCCATCGGGTTTTCCGAAAAGTC
>JAUSPL010000425.1 GCA_030656535.1 Gemmobacter sp. | reverse complement strand
AATCTGTCGTGATGCTGCTCGTTTTTGCGGTGATCATGGTGAACTTTGTCGTCGATCTGACCTATGCGATCGTCGACCCCCGCCTGAGGAGCCGCACATGAAGGGCCGCGTCACGCTGTTTCTGGGCGCCGCCCTGACTGCTGTGTTTGCGGTGGCGGCGTTGGTATCGCTTGTCTGGACCCCTTACCCGATCGAAGTGTTCAACATCGCTGCCAAGTTGAAACCAACGGCGACACCCGGCTATATTCTGGGCACAGATCATTTCGGCCGGGATGTCCTGTCGATGTTGATGGTCGGTGCGCGCACCTCCATCGCTGTGGCGATTCTGGCCGTCGGGATCGGCATCGTGTTCGGCGTGCCGCTGGGATTGCTGGCCGCAGCCCGTCGCGGTGGCCTGCTGGACGAAGTCATCATGCGCGGCAATGACCTGATATTTGCCTTTCCGTCGCTGGTCATTGCCATCTTGATCACCGCCGTCTTTGGACCTTCGGCGACCAATGCCATTCTTGCGATCGGAATTTTCAACATCCCGGTATTCGCGCGCGTGACACGGGGTGGCGCGCTCAGCCTTTGGACGCTGGATTACATTCGTGCGGCCGAAGTCGCGGGCAAAAGCCAGGCCAGGATCTCTGCGGAACACATTCTGCCCAACATCGCGAACCTGTTGATCGTTCAGGGCACAATCCAGTTCAGCCTTGGCATCCTGGCCGAAGCCGGGCTATCCTATGTCGGGCTTGGCGCGCAGCCGCCGACCGCAAGCTGGGGGCGAATGCTGGCCGAGGCGCAGACCATGATTTCATTTGCGCCGCATCTGGCAATCTTCCCGGGCCTGGCGATCGTGCTGACAGTGCTGGGCCTGAACCTGATGGGGGACGGATTGCGGGACCTTCTGGATCCAAGACTGAGGCGGCAAAGATGACCCTGCTATCCGTTGAGAACCTGTCGCTGTCGATCCACGGCACTCCGATCCTGCGCGACGTGTCGTTTCGCATGCGTGAGGGCGAGGTGTTTGGCCTGGTCGGCGAATCCGGGTCAGGCAAGTCGCTGACCGCGTTTTCCTTGATGCAACTTCTGCCGGACGGATCACGTTTGTCGGGGCGCGCCGTTCTGAACGGGGTCGATTTGTTGGGCCTGTCGGAATCGCAGATGTGCGCCGTACGCGGCCGTGATGTTGGCATGATCTTTCAGGAACCGATGACCGCGCTGAACCCGGTCCAGTGCATCGGCGATCAGGTCGCCGAGGCGCTGATTGTTCACGGGGCCGCAAACCGCGCCGATGCTGCCCGCGTGGCGCGGGAAAAGCTGAACCGTGTCGGCCTGACCCAAGACCGTTTTCCGCTGTCCCGCTTCCCGCACGAGTTGTCGGGCGGACAGCGTCAAAGGGTTTGCATCGCGATGGCGGTCGCCCTGCGGCCCAAACTTCTGATCGCCGATGAACCCACGACCGCGCTGGACGTCACAACCCAGGCGCAAATACTTGAACTTCTCAAGGATCTGGTTGCCGAAGAACGTATGGGGCTGCTGCTGATAACCCATGACCTTGCCGTGGTCGCCGGCATGGCAGACCATGTGGCCGTGATGCAGTCTGGCCAGATCGTCGAGCAGGGTGAAACCGGCCCGCTGTTCCAGGCCCGGGCGCATGACTATACGCGCACCTTGTTTGCCGCTTCCGCGCATCAGCCAAACCGGACCGCGCTGGTGACCGAAGCCCCCTTGCTGCAGGTGCGCGACCTGAGGCGCAGCTATGCCCTGCCGCGCAGAACCCTGCTGGGCCCGGTCCCAAGGGTCGATGCCGTCAAAGGGGTCAGCTTTACCCTGCGCCAAGGTGAATCGCTGGGGCTGGTCGGAGAATCCGGCTGTGGGAAATCAACCCTGACCCGCGCTGTTCTGGGGCTGGAACCCGTTCAGGGCGGGACGATCACGCTGGACGGCGACAAGGTCGAGCCTGGCGCGATGACCCCTGCCCTTCGGTCAAAGATGCAGGTGGTGTTTCAGGACCCCTACGGCTCGTTCAACCCGCGCCACAAGGTCGCCCGCCTGGTATCCGAGCCATTCCACCTTGCGCCTGCACCCGCCGCCGAACAGCGCGACCGGATCGCGGCTGCCCTGACCGAAGTGGGCATGGCGCCTTCGGACATGGAAAAATACATCCATGAATTTTCCGGCGGTCAGCGTCAGCGTATCGCAATTGCCCGCGCGCTGATCGTGCGCCCGAAACTGATCGTGCTGGACGAGGCGGTGTCGGCACTGGACGTGCGTGTGCGCGCTCAGATCCTCGATCTGCTGGCGGCCTTGCAGGCAAGCCACGGATTGTCTTATCTGTTCATCAGCCACGATCTGCATGTCGTTCGCGCCATCACCGACCGGGTGATGGTGATGCAGGCAGGTCAGATCGTCGAACAGGGCGAAACCGAGTCCGTGTTCACGGCACCCCAACACGCCTACACCCGGCAGTTGATCGCCGCGACGCCCCGGCTCGACACCGCGCTTGCCGCACGCAGCGCATGACGCTTTCCGCTGGCACCCCGGCGACCTGACCAAAGGATAACCCGATGACACTCTGGTACGACCCCCGCGAAATCCTGATCGGTGGCCAATGGCGCCGCACCCCAGCCACGCTGGCGCTGGACGACCCGTCGACCGGCGAGGCATTCGGCGAAATCGCCCGTGGCCAGGCATCGGACATCGACGAGGCCGTGGCTGCCGCAGAAGCAGCCCGCCATGGCGTCTGGGGGCGCACCACGGCCGCCGAGCGCGGGCGCCTCATGGCCCGCATCGGGCAGATGATCCTGGCCCGCGCCGATGATCTGGCACAGATCGAGGCCCGCGACGTTGGCAAGCCATTGAAACAGGCCAAGGGCGACGCTTTGGCGATGGCGCGCTACATGGAGTTCTATGCCGGTGCCGCCGACAAGATCATGGGCGAAACCATCCCCTATATGGACGGCTATACCGTCTATACCCTGCGCGAACCGCATGGCGTGACCGGGCACATCATCCCGTGGAACTATCCGATGCAGATCCTTGGCCGGTCTGTCGGGGCGGCGCTGGCCATGGGGAACACCTGTGTGGTGAAACCCGCCGAAGAAGCCTGCCTGACCGCCCTGGCATTCGCACGCATCGCCGAAGAGGCGGGCTTGCCCCCCGGCGTCCTGAACGTCGTTCCGGGCTTGGGCGAAGAGGCCGGGGCCGCACTGTCTTCTCATCCCGGCATCCACCATGTGTCCTTTACCGGATCGGTCGGCGTTGGCATGCTGATCCAGGCCGCTGCGGCGCGGAACGTCGTGCCGGTCACGCTGGAACTTGGGGGGAAATCCCCACAGTTGGTGTTCGAGGACGCCGATCTGGACAAAGCCCTGCCTTTCCTCGTCAATGCGGGCATCCAGAACGCCGGACAGACCTGTTCGGCCTCGTCGCGGATATTGGTCCACCGCAGCCTCTATGCGCAGGTGGTCGACCGGATGGCCGCCCGATACCGCACGCTGCGCGTCGGCCCCGCACTGGCGGATCTGGACGTGGGTCCGCTTATTTCGGCGCGGCAGAAGGAAATCGTCGAGGGTATGCTGGCGCTGTCGAGCGATCTTACGGTGGCTGCGCGCGGGCAGATCGTTGCGGATGCACCCAAGGGCGGTTTCTATGTCGCCCCGACCCTTCTGGCCGATGTCACACCGGGTCACCGCTTGGCTCAGGATGAGATTTTCGGCCCTGCGCAGGTGGTCATTCCGTTCGATGACGAAGAGGATGCCGTGGCCATCGCCAATGGCACCGAGTTCGGCCTTGTCGCCGGGGTCTGGTCCGAAAATGGCGGTCGCCAGATGCGGATGGCGAAACGCCTGCGGGCAGGTCAGGTGTTCTTGAACAACTACGGCGCAGGTGGCGGCGTTGAGCTTCCGTTTGGCGGCGTCGGCAAATCCGGTCACGGCCGCGAAAAAGGCTTTGAGGCCCTCTATGGCTTCTCGGTCCTGAAAACCGTGGCAGCGCATCACGGCTAAGATACGGCCTCCGCACGAAAAGGCTCGGCCGCCGTCGCCCTGAATGTCCGCCATTGCCACCCGGCTATGGCAAGGCATTTGGGGTCGGCGCCGGTCAGCTGTTTTGTACGATCAACAAAGCGCGCGCCGGGCCGCCCGTTGCCTCGATCCGGTGCGGACGGTCGGCGGCGTAGCGGGCCGTGTCGCCCGGGGCCAACACGTCAGAGTCGTCACCCGACACCACGCGCAGGTTTCCCGCGATGACAGTCAAATGTTCGCGGCAGCCGGGACTGTGAGGGTCACTGACAAGTTGTCCAGAGGCCGCAAAGTCAAGATCGTAGACCTCGTGATCGCCCACGGTTTCGGGCGCGCTCAGGATGCGGATGCGCACACCCTGACCACGGCCATCAATGGTTGGGGCTGACTGCGCCCGGATCACCTCTATCGCAACCGAAGGGCGCCCCTCCAGCAGACCGGCAAAATCGACCTGAAGCGCCTGCGT